>NZ_JBPCCH010000003.1:0-203560 GCF_050971805.1 Robertmurraya mesotrionivorans
TCTTGTTAATTTTACAAATCCATTATAGAACAAGAGTTCGTTGTAATCAAATATCAACAGAGTTATTTAACATAGCTAAAAATAAAAATATCAAAATGTCCATATTTCATGCTGCTATTTCATTAGTATTTATCTACATCTTTCTTGACTCTGTTTTTAGTTAATAAAAGATAATATTAATACGACTCCCCAATACAATACTCACTTCCCTCACCTTTCACGTTATTTATAGTTCTTTTTTATTAAGTCAAGAATATTAAATAATTGGGATATGATGAACGCACCTAACACTACTAAAATCACTCCTATTGTAACCTCAATATCTTCAAATATGTTTCCTATCAGTGATAATGTAAAGAATAAGACCACAGCTATCAATAGAGTCATAAAAAAGATGCTAATATACCGTCCCATTTCTCTTCACCCCCATTTTTATATTCTATGTGTCCTTTTAATAAAAAGAGCCTATCTCGATTAGACGTTTCAGAAGAAATTTTTACTCGCTGTACGTTTAGAAACCAATGGTCTACCGTTCTTCCAAATCACTTCTACATCCATAGTAAGGAAGTGCGACAATTTAGAGTTTGAAATCATTTCGTTTGTATCTCCTGCCGAAAAAACATGCCCTTCTTTTAAAAGCAATGTTTTATTAAAAATAGGCAAAATTTCTTCTGCATGGTGAGTTACATAAACCATTGTTGGTGCATCTTCTTTTTTAGCAATTTCCTCAATTGTTTCTAAAAATTCTTCTCGCGCAATGAAATCTAAGCCATTCGTAGGTTCATCCAGGATTAGTAGAGAGGGATTTGTCATTAAAGACCGTGCGATAAGAACTCTTTGCTTTTCTCCTTGTGAGAGATTCTCATAGTTACGATTCGCATAATGGATGCAGCCAAGCTCTTTTAATAAAGTGATGGCTTTTTCTCTAATTTCACCTGAGGGTATTTCGTAAAGACCAATGGATGCATAAGCACCACTTAATACGACCTCAAAGGCATTGTCCCCAGGATGGAATTTTTGTTGTAAAGAAGAAGATACAAAGCCAATATGCTTTCGGAGTTCACCTCCAATAGGATCTCTCCCAAACTCTCTACCTAGCACGCTGACTTTCCCTTTTGTTGGATAATAATAGGCATTTACTATATTTAGCAATGCGGTTTTTCCAGCACCATTTAAACCAAACAGAACCCAGTTGTCCCCTTTATGAATGCTCCAATTAATATGCTGTAATATCCACTTCTCCCCTCTTATTAACGAAACACCTTCCATATGTAATACCATCTGGTTTCTCCCTTCACTACCTCAGGTTACCGTTATATTATCACATTATTACAAATTTTTATTACTTAAAAAACAGAAGGTTCTCAACCTTAGATTGAGAACCTACCTGTATGTTTTTCTACTCTCTATCTCTTCCTTTTTCAAAGAAGGATGATTCAACTTGGTTGTTCTTCTTAATTACTTTATCCTTCACAGAGCCTTTGCCCTTCTTCGCTACTTCGGATCCAACCGAAGCAAAGATGCTGTTAGCTAATAGACGATAGCTATACTGCGTATGTGCTCTAAAAGCTAAATCATTCGCAAATAAAGTGATGTTGGTGTCTTCAAGATTTTGAGTAAAGGCTAGTGTTTGACCCTTTGCCTCTTCGTGTCCTGGCCACCAGCCAGCAACGTAGAAGTCAGCACTGCTACTTACGGTTGCAAGTACCTCTGCCTCCTTAGGAACGGAAGTAATCCATGCTCCATTGGTTGTATACAGAAGCTCATCGGCCTGATAGCCAGAAGTTAGTAGATGATCATTTACTTTTGCTTTTAACAGCCCTTCGTGTCCTGCACTCGTGTAATCCCACTCATATCCTGGTAGCAAACCGCTATTTTTCACAGCATTGAGCGCATAGACACCCATACCAACATACGATTTCCCTGCAAGACTACTAGCATTAAAGGTACCGCTATCACTAACAATTACATCTGCTTCCGCTTGGCTCACTAGTTCGAATCCTAATTCCTTCAACGAGAAGATTAATTGGGATGACCCCGTTACAGCCACTTTAGGAAGAGTTAATTTTTCTGTTTTTACATTTTGCGTTGTACCAACTGGTGAAGCTTCGTAGTAATAGTCAGCATATCCAGCTAAATCTTTTGTACTCACAATATAATCGCCTTTATTCACCTTGCCCTTTGTTTCCATTGCTTTTCCAACGACTTTACCGTCTCTTAATAACTGATTTACTAGTTTCACTGTGTCATTATTAGTGTTTGATAATACTTGTTTTGGTGTTTTACCAACCACTTCACCTGTTGGTAATGTAATATTTTCTACTACTGTCGTTTTGTTTTCAAAAGCATTTGATACACGAACTTCATTAATATCAAAACCTCTTAAAGCCGGAAAGTTTACAACGATCGGATCGTACATGGCTCCCCAGTCAGATACATCGTCACCTTTATAAAGCATCGCATTGGCCAATCCACGTTTTGCTTGGTCCATAGGAACTACATATGTTCCTTTTGGATAAGTGACACCATTAACTTCTATGTTTGTTGTCGTTTGTTCGACCCTTACACCGTTACGAAGTAAATACTCTACCATTTTCGTTGCTTCTAGAGTATTTTTTTGCCCCGCTACATCAACTGGTATTACATAATATTCTGGGAAGAAGTTTTCTTTGTCTCCTCTTACACGACCAATGGATTCTCCGTCAGCATTGACAAAGTATTCATCAACGGCACGATTGTCTTCCCCATTTACACCACGCTTAAAAATTTCAAGCTGGTTTTTGTACAGTTCATCTTTGTTTTCAGTAACATAAAGCGTTGCACCAAGACCTGTACCATACATAGCATCATATCCATTTTGACTTAATGCTGGTGTTTCAATGGTGTGGCCAAGTGAACCGTGCAGCATCGCATACATCGCTGTATAGGCTGGAGTCATATCGTCCCAACCATCACCGTAGTCTAGGGCTGGAATTTCATAAGAGTTATAAGCAGAATTACTAATCCCTGCTTTCCCCATCTCATGAGCCTGCTCAATCATATTACCGTAAAGTAAATCATACTCAAAGTTTGGGTTATGCGGAGGAGTAGTTGGTTCAATTAAGAACCCATTTACGTAACCATGCATATCAAGGAAGGAAAGAGGAGTCCACTTCGCAATCTCTTGAGTTACTTCCTGTGTTTCAATTTGAGTTTGATAGTGATTATCACGGTTCAAGTCAAATCCATTAGCGTTTGCTCTTGTGTTAAGAACTCTGCCATCAGGGTTATTCGTAAACATATAAAGGAAGATGACATCATCAAGAACTTCATCCACATTCAATGTTACAGGTTTTTCCTGATCGTCAACAACCGTATTAAAAGTGACTTCCTCTTCAAGGGCAAATTTCTTAAATAACTCAACTTGTGCATCCACACCCTCCACTTCATCAGGGTGAATATTGTTAATCCACATGGGAACTTGATAATCTCCCATTGTTCCATTTTCAAGCTTTTCTAATAAACTTTCAGGATTTTCTAATGCGGTAGGTAAAGTTTCGTTCAAATACTTATCAACTGCAGCTTGATCTCTTGCTAAAATAACAAAATGCAGGTCCCGACCTTGTACCGTTTTACCAAGACTTTGGTACTCGAGATAACGGTCATTTGCAGCATTTGCTTCCTCGAATACTTGATCAATGGTTGGCTTTAATTCCTCATAGAAATGAAATTGATCATACACATTAAGTTTGACCGTTTTAGCTGCCTTTGTTTGGCTTGCCGGATTTATTAACGCTAGCTCATAGTCTCCAATAAATTGTTGATATTGCGTACGAATCGTACGGTTTGAGAGATTGTCTCTATTATAAAGAAGACCAAACTCTAATGTTGCCTTGATGGTTGTTGTGCCATCAACAAAATGTGGCTCTTCGATCACCTTAATAAAAGGTTCACCATTATAATTTTTCCCACTTGTCCACTTTTTCCATTCGGAGAGGCTCTTCCCACCAAATTGAAACTCTAGTTGACTCAAATCAACATTATCCCCAAAATCCGCTTGAACTTCTACTGTTCTAGCCTCTGTGAGTGAGAATAAAGACCTACTAGTCTCTAACTCTATCACATCGTAGGCTTCGACTGTCTCAGTAGCTAAAACAGGAAATGCTGCCTGTGTGAATAGGGCTAGAACTAGTAAAAATCCTAGTAAAGCCGTAAATCGCTTCTTCATAAAATCATCCCTTCTATGTATATAATAGACTACCAAGTTAACGTAACAGAATATTCGGAAAACAAACAGGGAATTTAGTTCGATATACGAAGGGAATTCATCGACAAATTCCGCCATTCACCTTGGATATATTGCTAACTACTAGTTCATAAGACTCAACCTCCCCATAAAAAAACTCTTACTTTATTAGGAAAGGGTTCCTTGATTACCTGTTGATTGTCTGATTTCAAGGGAGATTTGGACAGGACCTGATAGAATTTGCACTTGGGTGTCCGAATGTAGAGGGTATTCGGACTGCACACGAAGGAATTTACACTTGGGTGTCCGAATCCAGAGGGTATTCGGACTGCACACGAAGGAATTTGCACTTGGGTGTCCGAATGCAGGCGGTATTCGGACTGCACACGAAGGAATTTGCACTTGGTGTCCGAATCCAGGCGGTATTCGGACTGGACACGAAGGAATTTGCACTTGGTGTCCGAATCCAGAGGGTTTTCCGACTGGACACGAAGGAATTTGCACTTGGGTGTCCGAATGCAGGCGGTATTCGGACTGCACACGAAGGAATTTGCACTTGGTGTCCGAATCCAGGCGGTATTCGGACTGGACACGAAGGAATTTGCACTTGGTGTCCGAATCCAGAGGGTTTTCCGACTGGACACGAAGGAATTTGCACTTGAGTGTCCGAATCCAGGCGGTATTCGGACTGCACACGAAGGAATTTACACTTGGGTGTCCGAATCCAGAGGGTATTCGGACTGCACACGAAGGAATTTGCACTTGGGTGTCCGAATCCAGGCGGTATTCGGACTGCACACGAAGGAATAAAGTATCCCTTCGAGTGCCAATTATACTAAATAACTAGAATATTCCTTTGTTAAAAGAGAAATAGCTTGAGTCAATTCTCATGCTATCTTATGTGTCATTTTATACTTATGCACTCGAATCGGAACCCTTTACTATATTAGGAAGAGGGTCATATCAACCTATCTTTCTACAATATACACACGCTCAGGACGGCCAACTGTCCCGTAGGCTAAATCGGCTTCAATTTTTTCTACTGATACCAGATGCTCTAAGTAACGGCGAGCTGTTGTTCGACTAATACCAATTTCTTTTGCCACGCTCTCAGCCGTTAGTCCAACTCCTACTTTTCCTAGTACTTCTAGTACTTTTTCAAGGGTTAATGGGTCAATTCCCTTTGGTAAATACGTGCGATCATTGTTACTAGTTACTTCTACTTCTTTCCGTAGAAGACTGTCAACTTCTTGCTGTGTAATAAGTGTATTTTCTTTTCCTAATAATTGTAGTTTTTTATGGAAATCTTGATATCGTTGTAATGCTTGCTTAAAACGATCAAAGACGACAGGTTTAATCATATAATCGAACACACCGATACTAATTGCCTCTTGAACTTTATCTAACTCTTTTGTAGCGGTAATCATGATCACATCTGTATGCTTTTCAAGCTGTTTCGTTTCTTTTAGCAAGTCCAATCCATTCATATCCGGAAAATAAACATCCAACAGGAGCAAATCTGGCTTCAAGATATCAATCAATGTTCTCGCCTCTAGATAACTAGCCGCAATCCCAACAACTTGAAACCCTTGTATTTGCTCTATATACCGCTGTTGTATCTCAGCAATTCTAAGATCATCTTCAACAATTAATACTTCGATCTCACGGTTCCCCATTGTTTACTCCCCCCTATTTTTCGGTATCGCTATAGTGAAAATCGTACCCTCCCCTGACTGAGATGAAAAGGTAATCGTTCCACCGAGAGCTTCAATTTCCTTATGAACGAGACTTAGTCCGATACCCGCATTACTCTTTTTGTTCTTGGTTGAATACCCTTCACGAAAAATCAAATCACTTTTGGTACTTTCGATACCATTTCCGTTGTCTTCGACTTCAATAATTAAATCTTTTCCAAGATCGGTTAGAAACAGGGTTACATTTTTTTCTTCTTTTTCATTTTCCCTTACTGCTTCAAAAGCATTGTTGACTAAGTTCCCAATTATCGTGACTAGCGAGTCTCGATTCATCTCATCAGGAATATCTTTAAAACTACTCTCTCTATCTACATGGAAATTCACTTTCCATTCACTCGCCAAGCTTGTCTTTCCTAGAATAAATCCAGCAATTATGGGATCAGGAATTTCTTTCATCAGAAATTGAACAAATCCTTGAGCAACATCCACTTCATGAGAAATAAAATCAATTGCTTCTTTATATGACCCTAATTGGATTAATCCTAATAAAGTATAAAGACGGTTGGAATACTCATGTGTTTGTGCTCGTAATCCTTCTGCATAAGCCTTTACATGGGATAATTCCTGTAGTAAATGTGCTAGCTCAGATTTATTCCGCAAACTGGCAACCGCTCCAATAACGTTCCCTTTTTTATTATGAATAGGAATTCGATTAACCAAATAGACAGAACCAAAAATCATCATTTCCTGGTCATATTCAGCCATTCCTGTCCGAACCACACTCAGGAGCTTCGTGTTCTCTAAAACCTCTTCAATTCTCTTCCCCCGGAGTAAGACTTCATTCGGTACTCGTAAAATTTTATGAGCTGTTTCATTTACAACTGTGATCCTGCCATCTGTATCGATTGCAATAATTCCTTCATGAATCGATTCTAAAATGGCATGTTTCTCCTGATACATCCAGGCAATTTCTTTTGGTTCTAATCCAAACATGGCTTTTTTAATATTTAAAGAGATTAAAAGAGCCGCTAGTAGGCCCCCTATTAAAATCAGGAAGGTAACCACAAATATCTTTTTTTGTATTTTTGCCACCTTCATCTCTATATCCGTCTGGAGATACCCAACTGATACCACACCAATGACATCTCCATTATGAAAAATAGGTGTTTTCCCCCTGAGTGAAGGTCCTAATGTCCCAGTTGACTCTGAGATAATCGATTCCCCTTTAAAAACCCGGCTATTATCTCCCCCAACCATCTTCTGCCCTAAACGTATAGGATTCGGATGGGAATATCTGACCTCAGCTAAGTTCCCGATAACAATAAATTCCGCACCTACTTGATTTCGGATTTTTTCTGCAATGGGTTGAATAATAGCAGCCGGATCTTCTGTCTGAAAAGCTTCTTGTATTTCCGGTATATTTGCGACAGATTGGGCCACTGATAACGCTTTTGAACCAATTTCATTTTTCAGATTTGATTCCATGATTTGTTTAAAGGTGTACCCAAATAAGCCTCCAATCACAACAATGACAATAAAAATTCCGAGCATTAACTTTGTATGTAAACGCATCCAAACACCTCTATTCTCATTATAGTAAAAAAACTCCTTATTAAAAGGAGTTTTCTAACTATTTCAAATAATTTATCCTTCCACGTTAATAATGACTTCTTTCCCTCTTCTTTTCATTAGGAGAGGAATGATTAGCCAAAGGAGTGTAATGAGTAGAAAAGCTAGGGAAATCGGTCTTGTCAAAAACACACTGAAATCTCCATTAGAAATTGTTAACGCTCTTCGAAGATTATTTTCAACCATCGGTCCTAACACCAACCCTAATACTAGTGGTGCGATCGGATAATCGTTCTTGCTCAAAACGTACCCAAGAATACCACATACTAATAACAGCAATAAATCGTATGTGGAAACTTGAACGGCATACACACCAAAAATGGAGATAGCGATAATAATAGGTATTAAGAATTGCTTCGGTGTTTGAATAATTTTTGCAAACACTTTTACCAATGGAAGATTTAAAATTAATAGCATGATATTTCCGATAAACATACTAGCAATTAGTCCCCATGCTACCTGTGGATGGTCTTCAAATAATAGCGGCCCAGGTTGGACGTTATACATCATCAGTGCTCCCATTAAAATTGCTGTGGTACCTGAACCTGGAATACCAAGCGTTAATAACGGGATCATTGCACCACCCGATGCTGCATTATTTGCAGACTCCGGCGCTGCAACCCCTGCAATGGATCCCGTACCAAATTTGGAAGGGTTCTTAGAAATCTTTTTTTCTAGAATATAAGAAAAGAAGGAAGCGAGCGTCGCACCTGCACCAGGTAATATTCCTACAAAAAAGCCTAGTATCGAGCCTCTAGCAATCGGTCCAGCTGATTCCTTGAATTCATCCTTGGAAGGAAGTAAATTATTGATTTTTGCAATATGAACCTCTTCTTCTTCTTTTTCTAAGATTGTTTTGAAAACTTCACCTAGAGCGAACAATCCAACAGCTATCGTTAAAAATTCAATGCCCTGATAGAGCCACGGAACATCAAATGTAAATCTAGCAATACCTGAGACACTATCAATACCAATCGTCCCAAGTAGTAATCCACAAATGGTCATAATCAATGCCTTTGTGACAGACTTTCCTGCTAAACCACTAACAGCACCTAGACCTAATAACATAAGAGAAAAATATTCTGCTGGTCCAAATTTCAGAGCAACAGCTGACAGTGGTTTGGCTAATGCAATAAGTGCTACAAGAGTGATAATACCAGCGACAAATGAACCGATGGCTGCTATCGATAATGCACTTCCTGCTCTCCCTTTTTTCGCCATTTGATATCCATCCAACGTCGTAACAACTGATGATGATTCCCCTGGTGTATTTAATAGAATCGATGTGGTCGAACCACCATACATCGCTCCATAATACACCCCAGCAAGCAGAATGATTGCACTTGTAGCTGCTTGCTCTGGAGGAAGTCCACCCGTAATGGATGCGGTAACTGGAATCAGCAGTGCTACCCCACTCATCGGACCAATTCCAGGTAGCACACCTACAGCAGTACCTATTAATACTCCAACAAAAGCAAACGCGATATTATACCAAATTAGTGCCGTTCCGAAACCTTGAAATAAATAGTCAAGTGTGTCCATGCTTCCCTTCTCCTCTCTACACCCCTTTCATAGCTAAAACCAAATTGGCCAGCCAGGAAGAGTTCCTTTTAACACTTGTACATATAAAAAATACACAATTCCTGAAAAACAAGCAGATATGATGAGAGACTTCACCCATTTTGTACGTTCCATTGTCTGAAAACAGACAAATAAAAAGATAAACGTGGTAATGACGTACCCAATTGTTTCTAATGTCAAAATATAAAAAAGCGTAGCAACAAAGATGATAAGAAATGGCTTGTATTGCAGTTTCTCCTTTTCACCGTAATGGCTCCTCGTCATAAGGGTTTCGTAAAATAAACGAATACTTAAAAGGACAAGTAAGGCACCAAGCATGGTAGGGAAAATATCAGGCCCTACAGAACTTCCGTATGAAGTGCTAGCGAGATTTCGACTCCCGATAATAAACAGAACTCCAGTTGCTAGAAAAAGTACAGAAGCGATACGATCGAACTTAATATCCATTGGTACTCCCCTTTCAAAAAGCATAAGGGGAGAAGGAAGCCTCCTCCCCTAAGCTATCTATTTCTCCATACCTAACGCTGTTAATAATTGCTGAACCTGTGTTTCCTGTTCCTCTAAGAACTTTATGAATTCTGAGCTGTTTTTGTATTCCATTTCCCAGCCTTGTGTTTCTACTTCCTTCTTCCATTCTGGAGAACTCACAAGCTTTTCTAAGGACGTCTCCCAATATTCTTTTGCTTCCTCTGACATCTTTTCAGGTCCAAATACCCCACGCCAAATGGTAAACTCAGCTTCTACACCTTGTTCAATCGCTGTTGGAACATCCTTGAAGTCACCACCAATACGCTCGGTTGAAGTTACAGCTAACACTCGTACATCACCTGATTTTAAAAATTCCTTTACACTAGAAGCGTCTGTTCCAATTACATCTGCATTTCCACCAAGCAATGCCGTGATCGCTTCTCCCCCACCATCATAGGACACGTACTTCACTTTTGTCGGATCCACACCATATTTATAAGAGGGAAGAATAGAAATTAAGTGATCCATAGATCCTGGTGCAGAACCGCCTGCAAATGTTAGTTTACTAGGATCCTTCTTTACTTCTTCCAAAACGGACTTTAAGTCGGTAAACTTTGAATCTGATTTTACAACAATCGCCCCATAATCCTTCGTTAACTGTGCCAGAGGAGTTGTATTTTTGTACCCGAATGGACTATTTCCTTCTTTTTTCAAATTATTAATGATAATCGGTGGAGAATTAACAAACAGCATGTCATTATTTTCTACTTGTTGGGTCGCATATTCAGCCATAAAAACAGCTCCGCCACCACCCGGTTTATTTTCTACCGTTAACGGTTGTTCCACAATCTTTGTCTCTGCTAACACCTTTGTCAACGAGCGGGCCGTTAAGTCCCAACCACCACCTGCTCCTGAGGGTGCTACCACTGAAATAGCTTTTGTAGGGTACCCTGTACTTTTTTCCTTCTTGTCAGATCCTGCTGTTTGTTCACCACTACTGCAGGCACCTAGGCTGAGCGCCAATACTCCTGCACACATAAAAGCTGATATTTTTTTAATAGAAAACATTTTGAATCCCCCTTTGTAAGCGTTTTCTTAATTTTACAAAACTTTTGAACATTTTTTGAATTATACATTTAAACAACATTAAAAACTTATTAATCATTTTGTTCATTTTGTTCACGAGGAAAAACAAAAAAAAAAACCAGTTTCATCATAGAAACTGGTTACGTCTATTACACTTCTACAGTAAGAATTTCTTCTATTTCTTCTTGAATTTCTTTACTTACAGATAACAAACGTTTTTTTCTTAATTCTAGATCCGTGTCTTTATCAATAAATTGATTGGTATGTGTGTCAAAGCAAGAGAAACAGATAGAATAGAAATCTTTTTTCTCCTTCTTTAAGAAATCAAATTCCCATGTTTCTAACTCTAAGTAACTTACTCTTTCCTTCGTTTCTTTTTTACATAACTCGCAATGTGTTGTCATGACAAAATCCTTCCTTGCTTCTTGCTATTATTTTTTAGCCAGCTGACGTTCTTTGATTCGCTTTAAGCGCCCGTGATATTTCATAATATTCGCTTGTGATTGTTTTGCTTCTTCAGTAGTAGGTTGGAGATTTTCAATATCCCAGTACGTTACTATTACGTCTAATACTTGATCAAAATATTGTAATGGACCATAATTTGCATCAATGGCTATCGTTTTCATTCTCTCATTAAAGTCGGGCATAACCGCGCCTGGCATGGAGAAATTGATAATCACATCCTCGAAAAATACAAGGAAATTAGGATCAAGTTCCAAATGAGCTTTCACCGTATCTCGATAGAAAGCATAATGAAGTGCTTCGTCTTTTGCTAACCTTCTAAGTAAGGTTGCCAAATCTTTGTCATGCGGACTAGCAATTTTCGCAACATTATTATAAAAGACTAGAGTGGCTAACTCTTGTAAAGAAGTATAAGCCATAGTTGCTAGTGGGTTCGTGAAGTCAGGGAACCAACCACTCTCAACCACACGCTTTCTTAGTTCATGTAATCGCTTTGGATCTACGTTACGTGTCACCAATAAATACGTTTCAAGCAAACTAGAGTGTTGATCTTCTTCTGCCGTCCATGTGCGAACAAAATCATTGATCACTTCCATAGAGTTTTTAAAAGTATAATCCAAATGTGATGTATACCAAGGCAAATTAACCTCAGTAAGCAATGCTGTCTCAATCGCTACAATAACCCCTTCAGGAAGAGTGACTTGACTTTCATCCCAAGGAACTCTCTTAAACGACATTGCTTTATCCCATGGAATAAACTCGTGGTAACTCCAGTCAATATTAGCTGACCGTTCCTTATGTAATAGATATAATTCCTTAATTTTTGGTTCTAAGCGTGTATCCAAATCTGAATTTAACATCGATTAACCCCTTACATTTTTTACTTTCTAGCTTTAATAAGTGATTTTAACAGAATTTTTCGATAAGATAAAGAAATATGAATAATAAAAAACTGTAGACACAAGGAATGTCTACAGTTCTAAGATAATTAGAAAGGAACTTTTTTATAGTATCTTCTTGTCGTGAGAGGATGGTTTCTGACTTCTTCCAAATGACAGCTGATTCTTTCTAATAGAGTAGCTAATACGATAGGCGATACAAACGGTCTAAATTGCTCTGATATTCCTTCGAGTGGATAATCTTTCGAATCAAACACGGTTAATTCCTTTGAAAAGTGGCTCGCAAAGCGTTCCACTCTTTCTGTTAGAGAACGCACTCTTCCTTCTCCTTTTAACAATAGAATACTTGTATCTTCTTCTACCAACTCAAGTGTTCCATGGAAGAAATCAGAGGCGTGAACGGGCCGAGTCTTAATCCACTGCATTTCTTCTAAAATACACATTCCATAATAATAGGTTTGCCCCCAATTAATTCCAGCTCCGGAAAGGATATGATAAGGAGTGTCTTTATGCTTTTGTGCAAACTCTTTTGCCCGGTTTTCCGTAGCTTCCTTCACCTTCAATAGTGCTTCTGGTAACATTTTCAGCTCTTCCATCCATTGATGATATTCAGGAAACTCCTGTCTCTTATACATTAACCGAAAGGCAATGAGGAACGATTGAAGATAGAATGATTCACAAGATGTGTCATCCTCTGCAAAATTGACAAAAGAATAATCTGTCACTTCAGTAAGTGGTGTATTCGCATGACCCACCAAGCAAATAGTGGTAGCACCCTTTTCCTTGCAAAATTTTGCAACTTCCACCGTTTCTCTTGTTGCTCCTGATAAGGATGGAAGAATAACTAAAGATTGTTCGCCTAAATGCTGATGATCCATGACCATTAATTCAGATGATATTTCTGTATAAACTGATAAGGTTGAGTGATTCTTCAAAATGTATTCTGCAGCATACATTAAGATGGCAGCTCCACCTGTGCCAACAAAGAATACATTATTTATTCCTTTTGTGACTAATTCATCTATCACTACGTCTAATTCGTCTTTTAAACCGATAGCCCCATTTTGAATACGTAAAAACCTGTCTCTGTCAAAGTTAAACATGACTTCCCCCCTTAGTAATCCATTTTACGGTAATATCTTCTTAGCTCTAAAGGATGGTTTCTTTCCCTTTCCAGATACACACTAATCTGACCAGTTAATGCCCAGTTTACATTTACAGCAAAAAACTTACGAAACTTTTCACTAATCCCTTCTAACGGATAATCCTTTGTATCAATGATAAATAATTCTTTTGTTATTTTTTCAGCAAATCTTTCTACTCGATCTACCAGCGGCCGTGTTTCATCTTCCCCCTTAAACAAGATAACACTTGTATCTTCCTCCACCAGCTCTAATGTCCCGTGGAAAAACTCTGCCGCATGAATCGATTTTGATTTAATCCACTGCATTTCTTCCAAGATACACATGGCATAAGAGTAAGTATTTCCCCATAGATTCCCTGCTCCGACTAACATATGGTATCCAGTATCTTTGTGTTTAATGGCAAATTGCTCTGCACGAGGGTCAAACGCTTCAACAGCGTGAACAATTCCTTGTGGAAGTAGAGCTAATTCTTTTGTAAATTGTTCATAGTCAGGGAATTCTCCATGATTATGAATGAAACGAGCAGTAAGTAGTTGGAGGTGAACAAAGAACGTATCAAATGAATGCTTTTCCCTGCCTGTCGAAATGCAATAATCCACAGCATCAGCTAGAGGAGTATTCGGGATGGCTACTAAACCAATGGTCGTCGCCCCTTTTTCTTTACAAAATTCTGCTGCCGCTATGGTTTCTTTCGTTGTACCAGTGACAGAAGCAAATAGGCAAACAGAGTCCTTTGTTAAATGACGATTGTTCATGACAATTAGCTCAGCTGCAATCTCTGCATGAACATCCAAACTCGAGTTCGATTTAAAAATATACTCATAAGGATACATCATCG
This sequence comes from Robertmurraya mesotrionivorans, assembly GCF_050971805.1. Classification (NCBI taxonomy): domain Bacteria; kingdom Bacillati; phylum Bacillota; class Bacilli; order Caryophanales; family Bacillaceae; genus Robertmurraya; species Robertmurraya mesotrionivorans. The sequence continues at coordinate 14,028 of NZ_JBPCCH010000003.1, forward strand.
CAACCGTTCCACCAGATCCAATCAAAAAGATGTTTTGAAAACCCTTATTTGAAATTTCATCTACAATTCTTTCGATTTCACCTTTCTTTGCTATTCCTTCCTCTCCAACTAACTGTAAAAATAGATTTGAATCAAATTTTAACATGACAATCCCTCCACATTTTTATTAATTAATTTATATAAGGAGCTAACGTTGGGAATCTTCCATTAGAGACACCTGGGGAGCTGCTCCTCACTAATGGTATATACCATTTATATTCGTCTATATTAGTAAAAAACACCAATATAGACACTTATATATTTTTATCCTTTCACACCACCTGCTGATATCCCACGGACAAATTGTTTTTGAAAGATAATATACGCGATAATCATCGGTAGGGCAGAAATAGCTAATCCCGCCAATTGAATTCCGAAGTTAGTATTTAATTGACTTCTTAAATTCATCAAACCTACTGGAATGGTTCTAAGACTTGAATCCTCAATAAAAACCAATGCGAACATGAACTCATTCCAAACATTCATGGCAGTTAAAAGAGCACAAGAAGCAATAATTGGTCTTCCCATCGGAAGAACGATATTCCAATACACTTTCCATCGATTACACCCATCAATAATAGCTGCCTCTTCAAGCTCTCTAGGAATCGATAAAAAATACGACCTCATTAAAAAAATAGCAAATGGCAGTTGGAAGGCAACATATGGAATGATTAACGCTCCATACGTATTGTAAAGTCCAACTCCTTGAAGAAGCTTGTATAGAGGAATCAGACTGACTTGTGGCGCAAGCATTAAGCCACTTAAAATAATGATTAATAAAATATTCTGTCCTTTAAAGCGAAATCTACTTAAGCCATAAGCTGCCATTGACCCAAACAGCAATACGGTAACGACCGAAACCACAGTAATAAACACACTATTAAAAAAGTACTTTCCGATACCCGCATCCCATGCAGCTATATAATTCTCCCATACCCATTCCTCAGGAAGTGACCAGGTGTTTAAAAAGAAATCACTATTTGTTTTTAACCCGCTTAAGGCTAGCCAAATAATTGGATAAATAATCACTAAGGAAAACAAACTAAACCACACTAAGATGACCACTTGAAAGATTCTATTTTTTATGATTGTCATTCGTTTTATTCCACCTCCTGTCCCGATTTTCCCAACTTCATTTGGATGAGGGATAGGGTCAGGGTGATGATAAATATAATTGTCCCGATCGTGGATGCATAGCCCATTTCATCGTTACGAAAAGCTGAGCGGTACAACATCGTTCCTAGAACCTCTGTTGATCTTCCCGGTCCACCGAACGTCATCACATACACCTCATCAAAAACCTTGAAAGCTCCAATTACCGTAATGACGCTACCGACCAAAATCATTTCTTTTATTTGAGGTAGGGTGATATGAAAAAACGAGTTTATCTTTGAAGCACCATCAATCATTGCTGCCTCATAATATTCCATCGGGATTTTCTGCATGGCAATAAGAAAAAGCATGGTCATATATCCTGTATATTGCCACTGCGACACGGCAACCACTGCATATATGGCTGTTTTACTATCTCCTAACCAGGAATGAGCCCACTCCGATTGTCCAATGGCGTTTAACACACCGTTCACTAATCCGATTTCCGGATTATAGATCAGCTGCCACATTAACCCGACCACAGCAATAGATATAACAGAAGGAATAAAAAACACAGTTCTAAAAAAAGGTTGAAACCTTCTAATCAGCTTATCTTCTAAAATGGCGGCTATTATAATTCCCCCACCGACCTGACAGATCAATGAAATAATTGCGTAAAGGGAATTATTTTTCAATGCGGTAAAAAACACTGGATCTTTAAAAAGCCTTACGTAGTACTCGAAGCCGACGAACGTTTTTCCTGCCTCAAAGGAATTCCACCTAAAAAAACTATTGTATAAATTAAGAACAATCGGCAGAAATACAATAAACAGGATTAGAAGGAGTGCTGGCAAAATAAAAAGGAATGCCGTTCGGCCGTTTCTATATGTTTCTTTCATCCTTCTCCCTCCTATGAGGGGGCAAGTAATCAGATTGACTACCCGCCCTGTTCTATTTATTCCACTTCACTCAGCACTTGTTTGGCTACAGCTTGAACTTCTTTAATAATCTCTTCTGGAGATTTGGAGCCATCGAGAAGTAGTTGAATGTTTGATAAATACACGTCTGCCACTTTCGCATGAACATCTGTATCCAACCACTCAGCCATTCCATCTGCTTGCTTCATGTAATCCACGCCTTCTGCCACTTGCTTTAGGGCAGTGTCTGGGTTCGTCGCTCCTTCAATGGGACTCGGCCAACCAATATCCTTCACAAGTTTTAATGAGTTTTCTTTACTTGTTAAAAACTTTAAAAACTCCACTGCTTCTTTTGGATGTTTAGACTTTGAAGAAACAATAAATCCATCTGGAGCACCTGTTATATAATTTTGACTTCCAGCACCATCAGATATAGATGGCATCGGGAAGAATCCCCAGTTCTCTTTCAAAGCATTTTCTACATCTTGAAACTCTTCCAATTCCACATAGAACATAGCCCCTTTTCCTGCAAAGAACATTTGCTTTACCATATCGTGGGAACTAGAGTTTACGTTATCCATAAAATAGCCTTTTTCGTTCAACTCCGCTAGCATTTCCATCGCTTTCACATAGCCTGAATCTGTGAACTCTCCTGAACGAGGATTATAATCCTTCATTCGAACTTCCTGATCCACCATCTTTTGGTTCAGTCCCGTTAAGTAGTGAATAGCTGCCCAAGGGCTTTCATTTCCTAACATGAGTGGTGTTTCGCCTTCTTCTTTTAAGGTGTCGAGAACATCTAAAAATTCATCCCATGTTTTAGGTGCTTGCAGACCATGCATATCAAAAATCTCCTTATTATAAACAAAGAACTTTCCATTGAATCTTAGAGGAATTCCGTAATTTTTCCCGTCAGATGAAAATGGCTGCAAGGAAGCCGGAATAAAACTGTCTTTCCATGCAGCGTCTTCTTCCAAATACGGGGTAAGATCTAAGGCTGCATCTGCACGAACAAATTTCCTAGCAAACTCACCTGACCAAGAGAACATAATATCTGGAACCTCGCTTCCCCCAAGAATAACACGAAGTTTATCTTTGATCGGTTCGTCAGCGATGGCTTCCATCTTGATTTTAATATCTGGATTTTGACTCTCAAATTCTTTTACTACTTCTTCAAAATAAGGGGCGTATTGTGGTTGAGGCCATTTATGCAAAAATTTTAAGACAATCTTATCCGATTCATCTTCATTTGATGAGGTAGAACTGGAACAACCCGTAATGACCAATGCCAACATAAGCATAAATACAATAAATATTTTTGTTCTCATTCATTGACCCTCCTTATAGTTTTGAGCATAAAATCTTTAGGTTTTAGCCTTCCAAAACCACACCACCCCCGTATTCTTATCTATCTATGATTCTTAAATCCTTTTAAAAAGAATTTAGAATTCAATACCAAACCCAAATGCCCCGTCTACTAAACATGTCTGAGCGGCAAATTTCGCTCCTGCTTCAAGGCTTTGTTTGATCAACTGATCCTCATTCACCTTTATCTTTTTCCCTTTTAAGTACTCAAGGATAAAAGCCGTGAAAAAAGAATCTCCTGCGCCAAGAGTATCCACTGGTTTGACATAATGGGGCTTCTGTTCAAAAAAGTTTGTCCCGTTAAACACTATTGCTCCTCTAGAACCCATCGTCCCAATAGCCATCGAACTTCCTAAGGAACACACGTATGTTAACAGGTCTTTTACTTCATCTGTTTGTAATTGACCACACGAGAGAAGACTGATATCTACATGAGGGCAAACCTCTTTTAAAACGCTTTCATTATAATCGGTTGAAAAATCGAAGGAAACAAGAATACCTGCTTCCTTTAACTTGTGTAGTTCTCCTTCCATTTCGCTATAAATACTGCTATGTGCTAATTCAAATGTTTGTATATAATCCAAATCTTCTTGTGTGAGAATGATAGGATGAGTATTTTGCACACCTCCATCATTCCCTCCGATAAATACTCTGTCGCCATCCACAAGATCGACCGCAGCAAATCCATTTTCTCCAGGATGCTGTCGACAATGAGAAATATCGATCTTCAAATGGTTTAGCGTTTCAATAATATGATTTGCGGCTTTATCATCTCCAAAAACGCCTAAATAAGCTGCCTCTACTCCTAGTTGCATAGCATAGACGCTTAAGTTAAGTGCATTTCCTCCTGGATACATGATTCTCTTATACATATACTTATCGACCACATTATCTCCAACCCCAATGACTCTCATTGCTTTCCCCTCCCCTTGCCCTTTAATGGTATATACCATTTTACTAACCTGAAATGGACGTCATTTCAGATGTAACTCGGAATAAAATCTAACAATGTCACTTCTAGTAAGTGAAGTTGAAAATTCAATTGATTGGCCCTGGTCATCGTAGGCAACAGCTTCACGTAATACACATGGACTCTCGGATCGAATTCTAAGTAATTTACTGTCACTTTCTTCTGCTAGTTTCACCTTCATATATTCTTTGGCCTTTACTAACGTAATACCATATTCGCTTTCTAACATTTGATAAAGCGAATGATTGTTTGTAATTCGGTGATCAATGTCTGGACAGTATTTATAAGGAATAAAGGATTCTTCAATAGAAATAGGGATTCCATTCACATTTCGCAAACGCTTAATGATAACAATTTCTTCACCAACTGGGATATGTAGCTTATTAGCAATACCTGGTTTTGCTAGACTTTTTTTAATAGAAAGTACTTGGGTACTTGGTGTTAACCCCTTGCCCAACATCGTCCTTGTAAAGCTATTAAAAGTAATGAAATCCATTTCAATTTTATAATTAGAAATAAAGGTTCCTGCACCAACTCTTCGTTCTACTACTCCTTCTCTTTCTAAAATGGAAAGAGTATGTCTTGCAGTCATCCGACTGATTCCATATTGTTCAGCTAATTCCCTCTCAGATGGGAGCTTATCTCCATGCTTTAGTTTCCCGCTTTCAATATCATCAATGATTTTATCTTTTAACTGTTGATAAAAAGGTGTTTCTTCTTCCCCTTTATACATTCCCTCACCTGCTCCAAATGGTTTAATACTCTTATAGTTATATTTACATTATATAGTAAAATCCAATGCTCTGTCCTTTGCTTTTAGAAAGTGCATTTGGTATATACCATTTTAAGTAAGTAGGAAATTCCAAGCTATGTAGAAGAAGTAATAAATGGCTGATTGATAGGATTTGATTATAGATTCTACTGTAAGCGATTACAAACCTGTTAAATTTAGAATAGTTTAAATATTCAGCATTGTCAACAAAACCATAGAATCTTTATCAATTTTTCCATCAACAATTTTCAACATTATTTTTAAAGCGCACAAAAAAAGAATAGGAAGTATTTTTTTCACTTCCCATTCTTAAACAAGCGAATGCCTTAATGAAACCTACTACTTTCCTTTGGATTCCACCCCTTTAAAACATTCACTATTGTATACTGTTCTGCTTCCTCATCATTTAGTTGTCTCCGGTCTTCATTAATTACGGCCCCAGGACCGTAGTTATTATATTCATAGAATCTTGCCTCCTTATACGAAAAGCCCGACATATCTGTCCAGCCTTGTGGATTAATATGGGATCCTAGATAACTATTCATGAATACCACACTTCCGATTGCATTTGGATCTCCGCTCGGATGCCAAGGACGACCCAAGTACACAGTTCCCTCAGGAGCATCGCTTAGGAGTCTGCTATTAAGGAAAAGGTATCCATAGGGATCCGTCATCATTGTACTAGCAGCGGTTACATATCCATTATTGGTGGTTGAGCCACGGGTTAAAGAAAAGATATCGCACTCTTCAAAAACAGCTTGAGCACCTCCAAAGATGAAATCCACATCTCCCTCAATATAAGATTGATAGAAATACTGCGTACCACCTCTTACATATAAGGTATCCTGATTTCCTATAAATCTCGTATTCTTAAAGATTTGTCTCTCACCTCTTGTGTAGACGGCGACTGCCTGTTTGTTATTCACATCCACACTTTGCTCATCAAATGAATTCTCAAACGTTACATTTTCAGCAATAAAATCATTGCCATACACATATACACTTGCACTTCCAGTTGTACCATAAGTTCCACCTTCAGGCTTTGGTTTTCCTGAATAATTATCATAAGTAATCTTAGTAGTCTCTGCCTCTTCACCTTTTAGATGAATAAAAGGCTTATTACTTGGAATAGTAACTAGCTCCTTATATATCCCTGACTGAATAGAAATTTCTACTTCTTCCTTGTTATTTGCAGGTATTGCATCAATTGCCCCTTGAACGGTACTGTAATCTGATAAACCATCCTTTGAAACGGTTAATACATTAGGGATCGCATCAAATTGGTCTGTTATATCTTTAAGCTTTTGATGATCACCGGTTTTCATTGTGTTTCCATTTTTGTCGATTGAATTCGACTGAACTACCTTCGCTTCAATTTTGTTGTTTTCAGATAAAGACGTCGGGTTAATAGCGGAAGCTGACTCATACAGGATCACTGTATTTCCATTTTTATTGGTAGCAATAGCAGCCTTACTTAAAATAAGCTCCTCCCCCTCTTGGTAAAAACCTAGGTCATCCACCTGTATGGAATCTACTTTTCTATCAAATGTGACTGCAATGAGGTAATGCCCTATAAAGTCAACCTCTTTCATCTTCACTTTGTTTCCTGAGGGATACTCATCAGGTTGAAAAGTGGACCTTCCATCAGAGAGTATTCCTAGTGTTCTAAGTTTTTTGAGATATAGTCCACTTGTTATTTCTGATAGATCAACAACCTTAAGCACCGATTTATTGTAAACGCTGTCATTTTTATTTAAAGAAATATTTGCCTCTGACTCAGTCGCATGAACCCTATAGTCCACTCCCTGATAGCTACCTATAATTGCGATTGCAGATACTGAAGAGATTAAAAGTTTTTTGGTTTTCTTATCAAACTTCACCAATCTATTCCTCCTCTTTATATAAGTCTAAGGGTAATTATATAAAAGTACACAGGTAAAACAATACAAAATATTTAGAAAATTGTTTCATTTCTTTAGATAAATTAAAGTTAGTAACCAAAAAAGCGTGATTCCAGTCTAGGAATCACGCTTTTTTCAAGTAGTTAAATTGGTACCTTTACCTCGTTTATAGTCTTGTCTTTATTACCCGACACTTTAACAGGAGCTGTTTCCTTTAAGGCAAATGATAATAGGAAGAATATTAGAGCAGCTCCACTGGCAAGCCATAACGGGGTGTACAAACTGTATTTGTCAGCTAAAATACCCGCAACGATCGGGCCTAAAGTGCCTCCAATAATCTCTCCAGTTAAAACAATAACTGCTATCGCAGTGGCCGCAAACGTTCTTGGTACTGACTCAGAGGGAATAATGGCTAGATAAAGCGGCTGACCTCCGAATCCGATAGCTAGTATGAAAACAGAAATAGCTAGTAAGGAGAAATTACTATGAAAATTAGCAATGGCTAACGGTAGAAAAATAGCTATAAATGTCACAGGTGTGATGACTGCTTTACGCCCTACCTTATCGGATAAAAATGGAATAAATAACTGCCAAAAGAACATGGAAATTCCTAAAACACCTAAAACAATTCCGTATTGTGCTTCACTGTATCCAGAAACTCCTGATAAGAATAATGGCATAAAGCTAGTGAACACCAATAAATACATCATGTAAAAAATAGCTATCAGCATGCCTACCCATACGTTTCTTGTTTTAAAAACACTTTTATATTCACTAAAGGTTGGTTTTTCCTGCTTGTCTCCACTTTTTCCAGATGAATGTAAGAGTGGCTCCCTCATATAAAACATTAATATGATAGCAAGAATTACGCCAGGAATTGCAAGAGCAAAGAAGGAATAGCGCCAATTCGTTGCCGCTGCAATGGCCACGATAAGGATAGGCGCAATCGCATTTCCTAATAGGGGTCCAGAGCTTTGAATAAAGCCCATGTTAAATCCTCGTCGTTTCGGAGTAGATTCTGCCATGATTGAAGACTGAACTAATGGAATAACCGGCCCCTCAGATGCTCCCATTAATAGTCTAACAAGGATGAGGGAGCCAAGTCCTCCAACAAGTCCTGAAGTAAAAGTTGCAGCAGAAAAGATGAGAATAAAAATAATTAAGGTCTTTTTCTTTTTTCCAAGAAAGTCAGATAAACTAGCAAAAAATAAGGTTGATAATCCCCAAGCAATAGAGGTTGCTCCAACAATCATCCCCATTTGTGTGTTATTCAATCCTAACTCTGGTGCGACAAAAGGGAATAAGTATATAATGCTTAGCCGATCCATAAATACCAAGCCAAAAACCAAAAACAAAACGAATAGTATACCATTTTCATATCGAAAAAATGATTGTTTCTGTTGACTCATCGCCTAACACCCCTTTTTTTATTCCATCTTCTAACTGGCTCCCCTTCACCCTTTGAAATGTTTTTTACATTAGTTTAGGATTTGCTGATTAAACTCTAATCCTTTAAACTCCATCGGTAAGCCAACATAATTTTCGGCCAAGCTTCTTGCAGCCGCCTTGGAAGAAGTAACATAGTCTAGCTCAGCGATTTGAATTTCATATTCGTACGGAGTCTGTTCAACATTTCTATGAAGCATCGTTGTCATCCACCAGGAGAATCGCTGGGCTTTCCATACTCTTTGCAAACAAATAAAAGAGTAACGTTGCAAAGTATCTTCGTTTCCTGATTGATAAAATTCGCTGATTCCTTTCGCTAATACTTGAATATCAGCCACTGCTAGATTCAGCCCCTTTGCACCAGTTGGCGGTACAATATGTGCGGAATCACCAGCTAGAAATAATCTTCCATACTGCATTGTTTCACAAACAAAGCTTCTCATTGCAACAATATTTTTCTGAATAATCGGTCCATCAAACATTTTCCATCCATCTGAAGTATCAACCCTTGCATGCAGCTCGGACCAAATTCTGTCATCTGACCAATTGGCAATATCATCTTTTGGATCAACTTGAAGGTAGTGGCGTTGAATCTTAGGGGTACGAGTACTTAATAGTGCAAAGCCTCGGTCGTGATGAACGTAGATAAGTTCTGGATGTACTGGTGGAGTTTCGGCAAGAATTCCTAGCCAACCAAAGGGATAAATTTTTTGTTTTTCCACTCTTTCTTCTTTTGGTATCGCTTGTCGGCTTGGTCCATGAAACCCGTCACAGCCTGCTATGAAATCGCATTTAATTTGCTCTACCTCAGTCCCACTTTCCTGTATGAAGCTAATGGTTGGAAAGTTCGTCTCAACATCGTGGAGCTGAACGGCTTTCACGTTAAAGTAGATCTTTCCACCAGCCTTTAGACGAGCTTCAAGCAAGTCCTTGATCACCTCATGTTGAGGATAAACCATAATTTTCTTTCCATCGGTCAAATCATTCATATCAATTCTATGTCTACGACCATTAAACTGAAGTTCAATTCCATGGTGAATATGCCCTTCTCTCATCATCCTGCTTCCAATTCCTGTACTATTAAGCAAATCAACTGTTCCTTGCTCGAGCACTCCTGCACGAATCGTACCCTCAATTTCTTCCTTCGAACGATTTTCAAGAATAATAGAGTCAATTCCTTGAAGATGTAGGAGATGGGACAGCATTAATCCAGCTGGCCCCGCACCAATGATCCCTACTTTTGTTCGCATAAAATCACCCTCCTTTTATTGTTAACGCTTTCACAACTGCTAATTAAAAGACATTTATTTCTTCACCGCTTTACTATCTTCCATTTCTTCCACGCATACGACCTTTTTGGAGTCAAAGGTTAGCAATACGTTCCAACTTCCAGAAGATTGCCCATCTGCTAAGTATGCTACTTCACTTTCTTCATGAAGCATGCTAAACAACATAGCTAGATGGCGTCCACCAGACTCAACCCTAGCCATCCTTGCATATTCAGGTAACATATCATAAGCAGATTGATAGTCTTTGTTCATTACGAACTCGATGAATTGTTTATCTAGAGAGTGCTCCGCAACGGTTGGCTTATTATGTCGACCACGCACTAAATTATGAGATAAAGCGCCACTCGATACAAAAACGACTTTTTTTTCGGTTGCATGCAAAACTTTTGCAATCTCTTGACCCCATTTATATGTTTCTTCAATACTAGCAGCAAGAGTAACTGATAGATTAATGATAGGAATATCTTCCTTCGGTACAAGGTACCTTAGTGGGACCACTGTTCCGTAATCCCAAATATAATATGGATCATTCACTCCTTGTACTTGTAAACCAGCATTCACCCCAGCTTGCACAAGCTGGTTAGCCAAATCAGCATCTCCTGGATAAAAATAAGGAATGTCCTTAATTAGATCGGGAGCTTCATAGGCTGTTAATATCCCTTTATGCTCAGGTGTGCAATCTACATAATGGAAGAAAGTAGATGGCCAATGGCAGGATACTAACACAATGACATCCGGGGCGATTCTTTCAATATCTTTTGCCACCTCTTTTAATCCTTCTACCATGTTTCTTTGAAATTCCGGGACTGCATCTTCATGACAGATACTTGGAACATGTGGAACTAATGTACATAGCTCAATAGTCATAGTGAACCTCCTATTATAGTCTTTACGATTCTGACTTTGGAATTCCTGCTACTCCCCAATGAGTTTTCGGAATCTCTGTCACTAACACTCGAATACTCTCTTTTGGAGCGTCCAATGTTTCAGCAACCGTATTTGTAATATTCTGAATCACTTCTGCAATTTTCTCCTTTGGCCTGCCTTCCATCATTTGAACCTGAATGATTGGCATAAGATGCCTCCTTTCTCATATTGTAAAAACTAATCTGTCACCACGAAAGATACTTCACCTAGTCCATCGAACCGGCCGGTGACAACATCTCCTTTTTCTAGCAAAATAGCACTGGTAATCGCTCCAGATAAAATCACATCGCCCTTACGAACCTTCTCTCCCCTACGAGAAAGCATATTTGCTAGCATCGCAATCGCTTCCGCTGGGTGGCCAAGTACAGCCGCTCCTGCACCTAGTTCCTTAATTTCACCATTAATAGAAAGTGTCACACCAACTAAATCAAGGTCAAATTTGTCCGGCTTATGAAAAGATGTACCGAAAACGACTCTAGATGTGGAAGCATTATCAGCAATGACATCTGGTAAAGTAAATTGGAAATTGACATACCGACTGTCAATCAGTTCAAGAGCTGGAATAACATATTCTGTTTTAGACAAAACATCTGATGCTGTCACGTTTGGTCCTTCGATGTCCTCTCCAATTACAAAAGCAATCTCTGCTTCTACTTTTGGATGAATCATGTCCTGTAAATGAACCTTTCCACCATTTTCAATCAACATATAATCAAACACATATCCATAGATGGGTTCATTTACATTCATTTGCTGCATCTTTGCTTTGCTAGTTAAACCCATTTTAGGTCCGACGATTCTTCTCCCTTCTTCTCGCTTAATTTTGACGAGCTCCTGTTGGACGAGATATCCTTCTTCCACAGAAAGATCCGGCTTGATATTCTCTGTTACTTTTACTACCTCGCGTTTCTCTTCTTCACCAGCAATCAAATATTTAGCAATCTCTTTATATTCCACTGTCGCCATCACATTTCCTCCTTATAATCCCGCCGTTTGCAGTTTTTTGGCAAGTTCAGCTGCTACATCAAGAATCATATCCTCCTGACCGCCAACCACTTTCATTTTTCCAAGCTCAACGAGAATATCGCGGGAATCAATTCCAAATTTTCGTGCTGCCGCCTGAGCGTGTAATAGAAAGCTAGAATATACGCCCGCATACCCCAGCACCAAGCCGTCTTTTGTGATTTCTTGTGGTTTTTCCAAGATAGGAGCAACGATTTCCTCCGCTACATCCATCATTTTGTATAGATCGACTCCCGTTTGGATACCTAAGCGGTCGAGCACCGCTACGAGTACTTCGGTCTGAGTGTTTCCTGCACCGGCACCAAGACAGCGGATGCTTCCATCAATCCGTCTGGCACCTTCTTCAATCGCGGTAATACTGTTTGCCATTGCCAACGATAAGTTGTTATGGGCATGAAACCCAATATCAATTGAAAGACTTTGTCTAAGCGCACGGATTCTCTCCTTCACTTCATGTGGCAAAAGAGCTCCCGCAGAATCAACCACATATACTGTATCCGCACCGTAACTCTCCATAAGCTTCGCTTGCTCCACCAACTTTTCCGTAGGAGCCATATGAGACATCATCAAGAAACCTACTGTTTCAAGACCTAAATCTTTCGCAAGAGCAATATGCTGCGGTGCCACGTCGGCCTCTGTCACATGAGTCGCCACTCTCACCATCTTGGCACCAAGCTGTGCCGCATGCTTTAATTCTTGCTTCGTTCCGATTCCAGGAATAAGAAGTACAGAGATTTTTGCCTGCTTAACTGTTGCTGCAGCAGCTTCAATTAATTCCATTTCATTCGTTCGAGAAAATCCATATTGCAAAGAGGATCCACCTAATCCATCTCCGTGTGATACTTCAATATAAGGAACATTTGCTTCATCCAAGCCCTTTGCCACTTGAGTGACCTGCTCCACTGTGAATTGATGCCGTATCGCATGACTACCATCCCTTAAAGCAACCTCCGTCAGTATTACATCACGTTTCGCTTTCATTTTTGCTCCCCCTTTCTCTTATACAATTGCTTGTGAAATTTTACGTTTTGCCCATTCTTCCGCTACTTTCACAGCAGCCGCCGTCATAATATCCAGATTTCCAGAGTACTTTGGCAAATAGTCTCCTGCACCTTCTACCTCAATAAATACTGTCACATGGTTGCCGTTGAAGATGGGTTCCTGTCTTAACTTATATCCCGGTACATATTCTTGCACTTGTTTTTCCATTTCTTTGATGGAACGAGAAATCCCCTCTTCATCCACCTGATCGCCTTTTACTAAAACATGGATGGTGTCTCTCATCATGATCGGAGGCTCGGCTGGATTCAGGATAATGATCGCTTTTCCGACTCTTGCACCACCAATTTTTTCGATACCACGAGCTGTCGTTTCTGTGAACTCATCTATATTTGCCCTTGTTCCCGGCCCCGCACTTTTACTAGATATGGTTGCAACAATTTCCGCATATTCCACTGGTTGGACAGAGTGAATCGCATGAACCATTGGAATCGTTGCCTGTCCTCCACACGTAATTAAATTGATGTTATCTGAATCCACGTGCTCTTTAATATTTACGGGCGGGACAACAAGAGGCCCAACTGCTGCTGGTGTTAAATCAAGCACCTGTTTGCCTGCCTCTCGCAAAAGCTTTGCATGCCTTATATGTGCTTTCGCTGACGTTGCATCAAAAACGATATCGGCCAGTTCTGGGCGTTCTAAGAAACCATTTATACCATTATTAATTGTTTCATACCCAAGCTCTCTCGCTTTTTTTAACCCGTCAGAATCAGGATCAATTCCAATTACCGTCGTTAACTCTAGAACCTCTGACCGTCCAAGCTTCATCATAAGATCTGTACCGATATTTCCTGATCCAAGAATCGCCACCTTCACTTTGCCCATAACACCCATCCTTTCCTATTAAAAATTAACTTTTACTTCCCCAAGATGAGCAAATCTAGCAGAGAATGTATCTCCACCTTGCGCATCTGCAGCTGCCGATAGTGCGCCAGAAAAAATGATTTCTCCTGCTTTCAGAGGAATTCCAAATTCAGATAATTTGTTTGCTAGCCAAGCAACACATGTAGCTGGGTTTCCAAGAGCGGCCGCTCCCACTCCGGTGTTCACGATTTCATTGTTTTTCGAAAGCACCATGCCAAGTAATTCTAGATTGATCTCGTCTACCTTCGCTTTTTTGTCTCCAAGTACGTAGAAACCGGACGATGCGTTATCTGCAATCGTATCAGGAAGCTTAATCTTCCAATCTTTCACTCTACTATCTACAATTTCGAGTGCGGGCAAAATATAATCCGTTGCTTGTAGTACATCGAGTGTTGTTATATTTGGTCCTATTAAGTCCTTCTTTAGAACAAAGGCGAGTTCCGCTTCTACCTTTGGTTGCAAGACTTTCTCAATTGAAATCACACCCCCATTTGCTACTTCCATGATGTCTAACAGATGACCATAGTCAGGTTCATCAACCCCGAGAAGCTTTTGCATAGCAAGTGAGGTGAGTCCGATTTTCTTTCCAATAATTTTCTGTCCTTGTTCCACTTTCATTTGAATGTTTTCTAGCTGTATATGATAAGCTTCCGTTACAGATAGATTTGGATCTAATATCGTAAGCGGATTGGTTCCTACTCCCGTCTTTTCAGCATCCGCTAAAAGGGCAGCATATTCTTTTATTTTATTTGTTACAATAGACATTTCCTTTCCCACCTTTCCTACAGCTTGATCGTAATATTGGACAATTCAGAGTAGAAATCAAGACTATGCATTCCTCCGGTTCTACCAATTCCACTATTTTTCATCCCGCCAAATGGAGTTCTTAGATCTCTAAGGAACCATGTGTTTACCCAAATAATGCCCGCTTCAATTTGATGAGCAACTCGGTGTGCACGACGTAGATCATTTGTCCAAATGGTTGCACTTAACCCGTAATGTGTATCATTTGCCTGCATAATCACTTCTTCTTCCATATCAAATGGCATGACCGTTACAACCGGTCCAAATATTTCTTCACGAACACAACGAGAATTACGATCAAGACCAGTGATAATTGTTGGCTCAAGGAAATACCCTTTTTCCATTCCTTCTGGTCTCTTTCCACCGGTCAAAATATTCGCTCCATCATTACGAGCAATCTCGATATAGCTATTTACTCTCTCGTAGTGTTCCTTACTAACTAACGCACCTACATTTGTCGCTTCCGCAAGAGGATCCCCCACTCGTAAATCTCTTACTTTTTCAGCAAATTTATTAATAAATTCATTGTAAATTGGTCTTTCTACGTAAATGCGAGATCCACAAAGGCAAACTTCCCCTTGATTAATGAAGCTAGATTTAATCGTTGTCTCAATTACTTCATCGATATCAGAATCAGCAAAAATGATATTTGGATTTTTCCCACCTAACTCGTACGACAACTTTTTCAAAGAGTCAGCTGCAGCTTTCATAATGCTAGCTCCAGTGCTTGGTTCTCCTATGAAGGAAATGGCATCAATATCTGGGTGTTCGGAGATTGCTCCACCAGCAGAATTTGGACCAAAACCGTGTACTAGATTCACGACTCCATCTGGAACGCCAGCCTCTTTACAAATCTCCATAAGTACCGTTGCTGTCATCGGAGTCCATTCTGCCGGTTTAATAACCGCCGTGTTTCCCATGCCAAGGCAAGGAGCGAGTTTCCAGGTGAGAAGTAATAATGGTAGATTCCATGGCTTAATAATTCCAACAACCCCTACTGGTCGACGGTAGGCATAATGAATCGCTTGATCATCCTGTTGGTATGCATCCGTTCCAACAGAAGTAATATAATCGGCGAAAAAGTGAAAATTATACGCTGCACGCGGAACATCAATTTTGTTTGCTAAGGAAAATGGCTTCCCCGTGTCCAATGATTCTAGCATCGCCAATTCTTCTTGCCTTTCAAGAATTAAGTCACCAATGCGGCGAAGGATTTTGGACCGCTCAACCAGGGTCATCTTTTTCCACGGGCCATTCAATGCTCTTCTTGCTGCACGAACGGCAAAATCCACCTCCTCTTTTCCTCCTTCAGCCACTGTGCCTAATACTTCTTCTGTTGCTGGATTAATATTCTCAAAGGTTTTATGGTTCTGTGATTCAACAAATTGACCGTTAATAAAATGTAAGCAATTGATCGCTTTCACTTTCGTTTCTACCTGCATGCTGTATGTCCTCCTAAAAATAGATTTTTTTATTACCTCCATGGTAACGCTTACTTTCAGCACCAACAACGTCATTGTTGCTCTATATGCAACAACCTGTTTTTTTTTGAAAATTTAATTAAAATGCCTCCTTTTTATCAGGAGGCTGTGTAATAATGCATTCTTTTAAAAGAAAAAAGTGTTTGCTAGAGAAACATACTCATATTCATTGTAGTGATTACAGATTGATCTGGGAAAACCGTACGTGAGGAGATTTTCCACACACCATTTACTTTTCGAACGATATCATTTCGCTCCCCAAACATTTGCTCAATATCAGTCGTAGACGCTCTGCTTCTCATAAATAAGAAGTAGCTCCTTACCTTGTACTCGTCTTCCTTTTCTGTTCCCTCTACTGTTACATTTGTAATAAAATGTCGCTGTCTTGTTGCCGGATTTTCCACCCAAGCAGACTTCGTATACAAGCGGTTTACTCTAGTAGTTAGAGATGTTTTCGTTTCTTCAAAGAAAGCCATATCTTTAGAAATATCATCTATTCCAACACCTTCTACCGTTTCTCTCAATGGCATCCTGTATACGAGGTCATCGGTAAGTAATTCCAGCCACTCCCTATATTTACGATTGTCGAGGTAATACGCTTCTCTGTTTAGTAACGTCGAGATCTCAAGGTGAAGCTCAGGTGTCACCATTCTCTGAATATCTAGATTCATCTCTTAACCTCCTCTTTAAAGAGACCCTTAGAAATCAGCTCGAGCCAATGTTCGTGCATCCTTCTTGATAAGGCGTCTATATACGTCGTTGGATAAGCAGTCCCCGGTCCAAGGAAATTCTCGTCCGGTTCCACGTGCGAGTACCCCATTAAATAATTGCTCCCACTATTGTAATTCAAGCTTTTGTCTCTCATCATTAAGCCTTTACTTACTTCAACGATTCGGGCCCATGTTTCTGTATCATCTTGTTCTAGTGTTCCACTAGGTCCGAACGAACCTAAATATCCTCGATAGGCAGCTTCTTTATATTCCTCAGGTGCTGCCTCATCAATTAAAAACCAGCACCAAACCTCTACCTTATCTGGCCCAAGCGGCCTCCACATTCGAAAGTTCAAGTAATTATGTAAGTGACCTTCCGTTCCGTGAACGGGACTTACAAATGATAGATTTGGATAAACTCCCCCTACGAAAACAGTGACTTTTGATTGAATATCTAGTTGTTCAGGTGTTAAATGCTTCTCAAACAATGGCCACATAGACTCGGGCATTCCTTGGAACGGTACTCTTGCTTTTCCTGTCTTCGAGGTTATCACATTAATTCCATGTGCATTTTTCATCACCACTTGATGTCCATAGCCAGCATATAGAGGATCTTCCGGACTAATTCCCATTTCAACGGTGGAGCGATGAGTTGTTTGCACATGATACGGATCAGCAGCAAAGTTTTCAGCAGTCGCCTTCCAATTTGCTTTCGCTACCCAGCGCTGTGGAAGACCTCGCACTTCCATCCCGCCACTTCTGCCAAGAAGAATATCTAAGTACCACTTCATCTCCCCTAGATAATCCTCTAGGGGTTCCGCATTTTTATCAAGATTTCCAAAGATCATTCCTTGATATAATTCAACTTGAGGTATCGATCTTAACCCCCACTCCGATTTATCCATTTCTTCCCCATACACTTTGTTTCCGGCCACAATACCAACTAGATCACCGTTCAAATTATAGCTCCATCCATGGTAAGGACAAGTGAAGGTTTTTTTATTTCCTCGATCAGCTGTACATAGCTGGGTTCCACGATGGGTACATGAATTTAAAAATGCTTTAATTTCACCTTCCCGAGTTCTAACTAACAAAACAGGATCATTGACCATCCAGCGGGTCACATAACTTCCAGGATCTTTGATTTCCGTTTCGTGGCCAAGAAATTGCCATGAATGTCCATAAATCTTTTCAATTTCAAGCTCAAAGATATCTGGATCGGTTAACACCCATTGTGGAAGTAGGCCTTCATTCATTTTTTCTTTTAATAAGTGAAATGCCTTTTCATCCAATGTTTTCTTAATCATATGGACTTACTCCTCCTTAGGTTCCCTATTCAATCAAACCTGGTAAATAAGTGACGATTTCAGGGAAGATAATTAGAACAATAGTAAAAGCAACCATGGTAACAATAGCTGGGACAACTCCTTTGAAAATTTGTTGAATGGGGACATCTTTTACCACACCACTAATAATATAAACACTTAAACCAAGGGGAGGTGTAAGTACCCCAATATTTAACACCATCACCATAATGATTCCGAACCATAATCCATCAAATCCTAATTGAGTGATCAAAGGATAAACAATGGGCAGAGTGAGTACCATTATGGCAATTCCCTCTAAAAACATTCCTAAAATAAAGTAGACTACAAGAATCATAGCCATGATTAGATAAGGAGAAACGTCTAGTGATCCGACAGTCGTTGTTAAATACATCGGTATCTGGCTTAACGCTAAGAACTTTCCGAATAACGATGCTCCAATCAAAATTAAAAACAGCATAACCGTCAATCTGATCGATTCATCTAAGGAAGAAATGAGCCCTTTAAAACTCAATCTCTTCGTTAAAAGAGTGAGGAAAAAGGCACCAATGGCTCCTATTCCACCAGCCTCACTTGGAGTGAAAACCCCAAAGTAAATTCCCCCGATACTAATCGCAAATATCAAAAGAAAAGGCCAAACACTTTTTAAAGAGGAGAATTTTTCCTCGATGGTCGCCTTCTCCATTTTGGTAGGGGCAATAGAAGGGTCTAAGCGGACTTGGATGTTGATCATAAGCATAAATAGAAGGGTCATGATGATCCCCGGTACTAAACCTCCAATTAATAGAGGACCGATTGGCTCAGACGTTAATGCCCCATATAAAATTAAAATAACACTGGGTGGAATTAATATCCCCAGAGTACCGCCTGCTGCAACAGCTGCGGTAGAAAAGGTCGTCCGGTAATTGTACTCTTTCATTTCAGGAATCGTGATCTTCGCCAAAGTAGCCGTAGTTGCATTGGAAGATCCAGATATGGCTGCAAAAATGGAGGCGGCACCGACTGTTGCAATCGCAAGACCACCACGAAAATGGCCAATCCACTTATCAACCGCATTAAACAGGTCCTTCCCTAAACCTGTGTTAGACATAAACATTCCCATTAATATAAACAGTGGAATAACACTTAACCCATAGTTATTAGAAGTACCAAAAGCAGAGGACCCAAGCTGTGACAATCCGACCTGCCAGTCAGAAAGCCACGATACACCTAAAAACCCTACTAAAAATAATGAAAGACCTACAGAAACCCTTAATAAGATGAGAACCAAGAGTAGCACAATTCCTAGTACTCCTATCATTTCTGGACTCATTTTTTCACCACCCTTAGGAAGGATTTTAACGAATCAACAAGATACGTTAATGTAAAACAAACCGCACCGACTGTGGCAAAAGTAACGAACAGATAAAGTGGTAAACCAAGATCTCCACTTAATTCATTTCCGAAATAAATCCTCTTCGTATACTCGAATAATTGCCAAGAGGTTAGGGACATAAGGATAAATAATATGAGGGAAGTAAGGGCATAAAGTGCGTGTTGAACCTTTGCTGGCATCATATTCGTTAAAAAGTCAATTTCAATATGATCTTTTTTCAATTGTGCCGAACCAAGACTAAAAAAGATGATCATTGCTAGTGCCAATCCTGTTAGTTCATACGTTCCCGTGATAGGCTTATTAAAAAAGTATCGACCAAACACATCTGCCGTCGTAAGAAACATTAATAGAAACAAAATGATACTTGAAACCTTATGAAGAACATTATTTAAAGTAGAAACGACTTTCTCGAATGGATGAATAACTTTTTCTAAAAAGGAAACTTCGTCAAGAGCCGAAGCTCTCAACGAAACATCCTTTCTCACTTCTTGTTCCATTACCTACACCTCCTGTTAGGAAGACTATTATTCTTCAATAAGCTTAACTGTTTCATCGTAAATCTTCTGTCCATCTACCCCTTTTGATTTCATATCAGATAACCATTTTTCCTTTACACCTTCAGAGTTATCCTTAAATTTTTGAAGTTCACTTTCTTCCAGACTAATAAATTCTACACCTGCATCTTTCGCTTCAGTTTCCGCTAAGCCCTTTTGATAATCAAACGCTGCCCCCGCCATTTTCGCCATTGGCTCACCAAGCAGTTCATCTTCAATGAGCTTTTGATCTTCTGGAGAAATCTTATTCCAGCTATCTTTGTTCATAGCAACGTAGAAAATACTAGTGTTGAAGTTTCCTAATGTGACGTAATCAACTAAATCGGTAAGGTTAAAATCTTTAATAGCTGCAACAGGTAAGACTCCCCCATCAATCACACCCTTTTGAAGTGCATCATAGATTTCAGGTGCCGGTAAGGAAACTGGAGTTGCTCCCCATGACTTAATCATTTCACCTGCTTCAACAGACGGAGTTCTAAGCTTTAAACCTTTCACGTCCTCAAAGCTTCTGACTGCTTTTCCTTTTGTGATAATCGCGTACGGATCAGCTGCGTGAACCCATAACAGCTTTAAATCGTCATATTCCTTTTGGATTTCAGGGAACGTATCATAAAGCTTTTGAGCAACAACACTCAACTCTTCTCCCGTCCCGTTTGCAAGGAATGGAAGCTGAAGAACAGAGTGGGTTGGAAACTTTCCAGCATTATACCCATGTAACCCCCAACCCGCATCCATGATTCCAGTTGTAATATTGTCTAACGTATCCTTGGGACCACCAAGAGCTCCACCTGGATAGATTTGAAATTTCACTCGACCATCGGTAAGCTTTTCTATTTCTTCACTGAACGGTTTCATTGCCTTCGAATCTTGAACATGGTCAGGAGAGTTCATATGCCCCATCTTAAAGGTGATTGATTTTGTATCCGATGCAGCTTGCTCTCCCCCAGAGCTTTTCGAACAAGCTGACACAAATACTAGTAAAATCAAGGTTAACATAGTAATACTAAGCTTCATCCCTCTTTTCAACATCTTACATCCCCCTCTTTACATGATTAAAACGCTTACATTTTGTTGTTTAGAAAAATCTTTTCTTTTAAGTTGGAAAGGATTCTCCTAAAATTTATTAATCTTCATATTTTTTATCTTACTCACTACTTTTTACGCTATCAACATTGGAGTTTCTCTATATGCAACAAAACACAAAAAATTTATTTTATTTTAAACTTTATAAATATTCACTTTATTTATTTGGATTTATTTGCTATATTCTCCACTATAGAGAAACAATCTTTATTCTGTTTCAAATGATGAAAAAAGGAGGATACTAGATGGTTACGGAAAAACAGGAAGACCAGCATTTATCATCCGTAAAAAATGCTTTACGAATATTAAGAAGCTTTACGATGGAAGAGCCAGAAAAGAAGATTAGCGATTTATCTACTTCTCTAGGTATTAATAAAAGTACGGTGAGTAGGACCATGGCAACGTTAGCTTCCGAGGGTTTTGTCTATAAAGATCCAGAGTCAAGAAAGTATCGACTCGGCCTATCCATCCTTTCCTTAAGCGGAATCGTTAATAGTCATATGGACATCTACAAAGAATCACAGTCCGTATTAAACCGTCTGGTGGAAAGTATAGGCGAAACAGCCCATATTTCTGTACTCGATAATGATGAAGTCATCTATCTTCAAAAGGTTGATTGCCACCACCCTGTTCGTGTGTTAACGAATGTTGGAAAAAGGAATCCTCCTTATTGCACGAGCTCAGGTAAGGTGTTATTAGCCTATTCGGATGATCAACTAGTCGATAGAGTCATTGAAAAAGGCTTAACAAGATATACGAAAAACACCATTACCGACCCTAGTAAACTTCGAAGCCATTTAAAACAAATAAAAGAAAACGGTTACACTTTTAGCAGTGAAGAAATTCTCGAAGGGGTCAACTCGATCGCTGCACCTGTCTATGATTATCGTGGAAAGGTCATCGCTGCACTAGCAATTGTAGGACCAAAACAAAGGATACAAGCAAACAAAGTTCCTGGCTACGCAAAGAAAGTGATCCAAGCCGCCATGGAAATATCAAACCGTATGGGTTATTGGTAATCAGAAACTAAAATTCTATTAAAATAATAAAGGAGAATCCCCAAAATGCATGATTTCCACACTCATTTTATCCCAGATGATGTTCTTACTTGGTTAAAGGATCATAAAGATACCGTCAATGCCAAATGGATTAAAAACGAAGAAAACAAAGATGATTTTTTAGTAGTCAATGATAAATGGGGCTTTGAATTAAAACCATCCTTTATCGACACAGACCTATATCTTCACAAACAAAAAGAAGCTGGTGTTTCTCATTCCTTGATTTCACCGATTCCACAGCTTTTTATGTATGACTTCCCACTAGACATCACTACAGATATTTCCCAAGTATATAATCAATCTTTATCACAATTCATTACACAAACGAAGGGACGCTTATCCGCTCTTGGCACCGTTCCACTCAGCCATCCTGATCGTGCCGCACAAATTTTACATGATGCAATGAACCTTGGGCTTAAAGGGGCAATCATTGGACCTTCAGCAGCTGGAAAAATGCTTTCAGACGACTTATTTATTCCATTTTTTGAAGAAGCAAACCGGTTAAAAGCGATTCTTTTCATCCATCCTTTACTAAGCGAAGATCCTCGATTAAAAAATTGGATGATGCCGAACCTAATTGGCGTCCCATGGGAAACAACCGTGTGTGCAACTGATATTTTATTAAGCGGTATGATCGACAAATATCCTAATATTAAAATATTATTTGCTCATGGCGGAGGGTTCCTTCCTTATCAAATCGGTAGACTTGATAAAGGATATGAACAATGGGGAGCTGTTTCCTCCAACCTGCAAGGAAAGCCATCAGAGTACTTAAAACGCTTCTGGTATGATACAGTCTTATGGAATCCAGCAAGCATTGATTTTCTAGTGGAAACAGTAGGTGAAGATCGAGTCGTTCCGGGCTCTGATTTCCCTTTCGATCTTTGTGCTTGGCCACCACAGGCGTCATTTGTAAAAGGAATACAATCTTTACTAGATTAAAAAAACCAAGCCAACCACTTACAGTGGTTGGCTTGGTTTTCTTTTTTCGTTACTCACTTAGAAGCTCATAAACTTCGGTGTCTAATTTAATAGCTAAGTCTTTATTATACGTTTTCTCATAAGCAGGTTCTGTTGTTACCTTACCTCCGTAAAACATCACGTTTTCAACTGATTCTACTTCAATGGTGACAACGCATAGTTTCATAGTGAGTTCTTTTATTTCAGAGACGGATGCTTTTCCCTGCACCGAATAACAGCTTCCAGCCCCAATCACCCCTAATACTACGTTAGGATTCCTTTGAATATTATCTATACTAGATGCTTTATGTCCAAGCGCCACTTTTATCGTCTTTCCATCAGCTGCAGGATGTACCCACGAAACTACACTTAACTGTGGTAAATTAGTTTCCGCATTCATTGTGATCAAGGAAACCATGGTTTCTCCCTGCAAAGAAGAAATCAGGTCAGCCGTCAACTTGTCTGCACTTACTGTCATGTTCATTCCTCCGTTTCTAGTATTCTACACTCACAGGAAGTCCAAGCTCCAATTTGCCAAAAAGCTCTCCTACCCAATCGAAATTAAATGCGGTATGTTGTGCTCCCGCGTGGATATCTCGCCAATATTGTTGTAATGGATGGCTTTCGGCTGATGCTGCTGCTCCACTGCTCGTATAAATGGTTTCCATTGCTTCGGTACATAGTTCCGCACAATAACAATAATTTCTTCGCAAACTAACTCGTTCCTTGTATTCGAGTACTCGTCCGGATTCTACTAATTCCAGCGATTTATGAAGGAGGGCATCTACCGCTTCCAGCTTAGCTGCTACTTTAGCTAGTCGAATTTGTTGATGTGTTAAGTTTGCGACAGGCTCTCCTTTACGGGATTTATTTTTTCCAATGACCATATCCCGCCAAATGTCATATGCACCTTTTGTTGCTCCTAAAATAACAGATAATAATGTTACTGGCATAACCGCTGACAGTTGAATCCGGTAGAGTGGAGCCTTATTTTGTTCCATCCCAGGAGAAATGCCGTGAAGGTTCCACGGAGTCAACTCCATCGTGCGGTATTCAGGGACAAACACATCCGTTAATTCTAGTAAGTTACTACCTGTTCCTCTCATTCCTACAACATGCCATACATCAATTACTCTCAAATTGCTTTTCGGTACAAGAAAATACAACATCTTTTTTTCTTTCTGGCTATCCTTTTGTGGAGCTGCCGCACTAATCATGACCCAATCACAGTGGTTAATACCTGAAGAAAATCCCCATTTCCCAGTTAGACGATATCCACCTTTTACTTTTAGGATTTCTGAGTTCGGACTTGGATTTATGGAGGTGGCTAGACAAGCATCTGGATTGTCCTTCCATACATCTTTCTGAGCGTCGTTCGGGAAAAAGGCAAGCATCCAGCTATGAAGCAGTAATAAGGAATAGCACCAGCCTGCTGAGGCATCTCCTTTTGATACCTCAATTGCACTACCAGCTAATGTTTTCCAATCAAGTTCGTGTCCCCCCCAACGACTAGGCACCAGCGAGCGAACTAACCCTGATGCAATAAAATCGTCAATGTTCTCTTGTGGTTGATGCCTCAAGCTTTCCCCTTCTCGTGAACGAGAACGTATCATGATAGATAATTCCCTTGCACGCTCAATGGCTTCCTCATGAGTTAACTTATTTAACATCTTGTTCATTCCCTCACCCTCCTGTACTTGATTTCTCAATATCTGGTGTACCATATGTGTGGAACGTAGCTGGCAGAGGCGATCCCCAAGCTAATCCTTTTTTTCGTTCTTCCGGAGTCCATGTTACCGTTTCCCAATCAGGTGTATAAATTAAAAATCCACCCGAGCAAACTTCAATCCGATTGCCTCCAGGTTCATACACGTACACAAACATCGTTTGCCCTGCCACATGTTTGTTAGGAGGAGCTTCAATATAAATTCCATTATCTAAAAACACATCTGCTGCTCGCAGAACCATTTCTGGAGTCTCTACTTTAAAGGCGGCGTGATGAAAGCGGCCCTGGGCACCTGTTTTATCTAATGAAATCGCCATATCATACGACTTATTGGTCACATGTAGCCAAGCAGTTGTTTGTTTCCCTGTTTCTGTTACCGCTTGCTCACTTAATTTGAAACCGAGGAACTTACGATAAAACAAACTATCCGCATCCACATTAGGACTAAACAAATTAATATGATCAAGCTGTGTAACCGCAGCACCCCTTGCAGAATATTTTTGCGGCATATTTTTTAACCCTGGCTTTAAATGATCGGGTGTCATGTACTTTTCCACTTCGTAAAAGACTTCTATTTTATGTCCAGCCGGATCCATAAAACGATAGGAAGGACCATGTCCATAATCTCCGTCAGTCCAACCGATACCGTACTTACTATCCTTAAGATGGTTCGCACGTTGTTCAAGCGCTTGTGAAGAGTAGGTTCTCATCGCCACATGACCAAGGCCAGCTTGCTTGGCTTCGGTTAGCTTCAGACTATAAAGCTGCTGGTCACCCCAGCCTCGTAAATACACGGATTGTCCCTCACTCTTTAAGACAGTCATCCCAAGTAGTTCCTGGAAAAATTCAAGACTTTCATTTGGCTTTGGTGATAGCAATTCTATATGAGCTAAATGAGCAATATCCCGAATCGGCTCTTGAAAAATTGTCATGAAACACTCTCCTCCTTAATCGTCGTCAAGATCGCTCCAATCCCCGAAATTTCCACTTTTACAACATCTCCATCTTGAAGGAACTTATTTTGCGCCTCACCAACACCACCTGGAGTTCCCGTACAAACAATATCACCTGGTTCTAACGTGCAAATGCCAGATAAAAACTCAACCAAATGATTTACGTTAAACAACAGTTGCTCTGTATTAGAGGTTTGTCTTACTTCACCATTTACGGTTAAAGAAATATCCAAATCATGAGGATTTGCAATTTCATCCTTCGTCACTAATACGGGGCCTAATGGAAGACTTTTATCAAGAGTTTTTCCTTGCAGCCATTGGATGGTTCTTTTTTGCATATCGCGAGCTGTAATATCATTAGCTACTGTGTAGCCGTACACATAATCCAAAGCATCCTCTGCCTTAATGTTCTTTCCTTCCTTCCCAATCACGAATGCCAATTCTGCCTCATAATCTAGCTTCTTCGTTAACTCAGAGTTAAGTGGAAAGACGTCGTTAGGAGCAGCAATCGCTGTTGCAAACTTAGCAAAAATAACCGGGTGAGCTGGGAAATCTCGCTTCATTTCAATAATATGATTCTTGTAATTCAATCCAACGCAGATAATCTTACTTGGCTTTAATACCGGTGGTCCAATTTCTACCGAATCTTTTTTATAGATTGCCAATGTTTCTTCTGAATGTCCAAGTGCATAGTCGATGGCTTCTTTTGCCGCTTTTATAGCCATATCCCCATTTGCAATAAATTCCACAGGATTAGTTGGGAGTAAAGCGTTTGCAATTTCTTCCGCCCTTTGTTGCCCTTGTTGCTTTAGCTGCTCTATATACGCTTGCTGCGGATCGATGATCGTATTTTCATCTACTAAAACACCTAGTCTGAGTGAATCATTATTTACGGAATATGTTAGTAATTTCAAGAAAACTCCTCCTCGTTTTTCAATCTAGCCATTGTGTTAGCCTGTAATTAAATGATAAGACAGAAAAAAACTTTTTTGAAATACATAGATGTTATTTGAGAAATCGCAATTTCAGATGATTGAACAGTAAGAAAAAAGATACTCCGTTTACTTGGAGTATCTTTTAGTCAATTTTTTATTAAATGTTTTCCAAAAAACCTTTCAATCATTTCAAATATTTTTACGTGGGTGGTTTCTATCTGCTCTTTCTCCCCTGCTCTAGTCGTACAAAGCTTAACAGTATAAGGTTCATGATTGTCCAAATCATTGTTGTTGAAAAAGGCATGACCAAAACCATCTATTAAACAGAGCGTGGCATCATTTCCTTTTTCTAAGAGAGCTTGATAAAGTAATTCACTTTGATGTGCCGGTACTGCCGTATCATTTGTTCCATGCATGATCAGAAAAGGCGGTTCTCCCCCCTTTATGTACGTGATGGGATTGGCTTCCCGCACACGATCAGGTATCAAATGGATAGGAGCTCCTAGTAATTGAGATTCTGGAGAATCCATATCAGAGTGATGTAAGACTGGGTGAAGTCGTTCCGTTTCTGGATCATTGGAAGGTCCCTCAGATGTATGATGGAGATCCATTTGCAAGAAATCTGTTGGACCATAACCGTCAACCACTGCCTGAACATCACTGGAAAATTCAGCATATTCATGATCCAAATCTTCAAGGATTCCAGATCCCGTAGTTGCCGCTAATGAAGCCAAATGTCCGCCAGCAGATGAACCCCATAATCCAATACGTCCGCTGTCTAACTGATACTCATCAGCAACCGAACGAAGCCAACGGATCGCCGTCTTCACATCATGAATTTGTGCTGGAAACAGTGCTTCCCCGCTTAAACGATACTCTATACTCGCCATAGCAAAGCCTTTTTCGGCAAAAAACTGACAAAAATCCGGCCCAAGCTTCCGATCCCCAATTCTCCAACCGCCTCCATGTAACCACACAATAACTGGCAATGGTTCTTTTGCATGTAGAGGCAAATATAAATCTAGCAATAACGGCTTTCCACAGGGGGAGGAAAACACAAGGTCTGGTATAATTCTAACTTTAAAACTCATATTTAACTAACCTCTTCAATATCAGAGGGACGTGGCGGCTTTCCTAATAGAGTCAAATCAATTTCCTGGATTCGTTGAATGACTCGATCAAACCGATAGGGTGCAGGCTCGCTAGGAAAAATAGGATGTTCATATTCATCTCCTAGAATACGAAAGAAATCCTCAAAATCCCCTGGTGTTAATACCCCCAGAAACTTCGTGTAGTGGGCATCACAACGGAAGCGATGGGCCGTTTTTGCAGGCACGTAGGCAAAATCTCCCGGCAAGAGATGCAACTCCTCTCCATCTACCCAAAGGGTCATTTCTCCTTGCAAACACATAAAGGTTTCATTTGTGAATTCATGTGCGTGTTCTCCAATCGGCAACCCCTTTGGTCCCTCTGATACTAAAGCAATAAAATGACCGTCCGTTGCCTCTTTCGTAGTAAGAAGAGAGTGAACAGTATCCCCACTCAGCAGGTGCACTCCTTCTCCAGATTCAAGAACGTAGGGTTTAGCCTCTTTTGGTATGGCACACCCTTTCACCAACTGAGCCGACTCGGATACTTGCTGACGATCAACGATTTTTATATCAATATTACTAGGAATGTTTGCAAGACCATTTAATTCTAAGGGGGTTTTACAAACTGGTGGACGTTCAAATTTATCATAAGTCTCCCCAATATGTGAATATAGCTCTGCCACAGTTCCATTAATGGTAAAAGACCAAAAGCGTGTTCGATGACTCTGCATCCAATACGAATGAACCGTGCCTGCAGGAATATGAACATAATCCCCTGCCGTTAACAGATGCTTTTCTCCATTTATCTCTACCTCAAGTCTACCATCAAGAACGACAATTCCTTCCTGGGCTTGTTCGTGTATATGTGATGGAAAATAGTCCCCTTTTCCGCCTGATAATTGAACGATTTCTAGCATATCACCAGTACTTTTTGTTGTAGCAACAACCGACGCTACCTGTGTTCCGAATAAGTATCTTTCACCCTCACCATTTCGAACGTAATATGGTTTGCCTTCATTAGGTAATTTGCCAACGACCTGTACGACCATTTCACCACACCCCTAGTCAGTATTTTTTATATTGTAAAGCGCTTTCACATTTAACCATAAAACGAAATCGAAAGAATTGGAAATATTAGAGTTTGATTTCTGTAATCACGATTTCTGATTACTCTTCCTATTTTATTGTAGTAGACAACTGTTTGTTATATGGGAAACTTTCCTTCCTCATCCTTTTATTCTCATATTCTATGATAAAATAATAGAAAAATCATGACAAGTGAGGGTCTTATGGATATTCGCCAATTGCGTTATTTTATCACTGTTGCCGAGCATTTAAATTTTACGAAAGCTGCCAATCAGCTGTATGTTGCTCAATCCGCGATTAGCCAGCAAATTGCGGATTTAGAGGATCAAGTGGGAGTAAAACTATTTATCAGAAACAAACGCTCCGTAAAGCTCACCCCTGCAGGCTCTGTTTTTCTCAAAGAAGCCATTGAGATAGTGGAAAAAACATGCGTGGCCATTGAAAAGGCAAAGCAAACTGATGAAGGAATCATTGGTAGTCTTTCGATAGGCTTTTTGGCCGTACATGTTCGAGGTTTTCTACCAGAAGTCATCAAACGATTTCGTAAATTATATCCAAAAGTCGAACTCCATTTAAATCATTTTCCTAGTAAAATGCTAAAAGATGAATTAGAGCATGGGGAACTAGATTTCGCTCTAACCCTGCCGTCTGGTCTTCATCGAATTGAAGAAATAGAAATCGAAACGGTTGCTAAAGAACCGTATTGCATTGTTATGCACAAAAATCATCCATTAGTAAACAACAAAAAAATCACTTTATCAGATGTGGCACAGGAACCATTCATCATACATAATCGTCACGATTCACCGGTCGGTTCGTATGATTTTATTGTCCAGATATGCGAGCAACATGGATTCACTCCAAAAATAGTCAGCCAGCCTCGCTTTGTTGATACGGTGCCCATACTTGTGGAATCAGAAATGGGGATCTCCATTTTACCCAAAAGCTTTGAAACGATCTCTAGCTCCTCGCTACGTTTTGTGGAAATCGATCAATTTGACGACCAAGACTTTGAGCTTGTCATTGCTTGGAAAAAGAACAATTTGAATCCGTCCTTATCGCTGTTTTTGAAGGTGTTAAGATCGTTTTTGTAGTTCAATGAAAATAATAAAAGGTTGCCTGAGCAACCTTTTTACTTATATTAAAATAGTGTCTTTAATTCTTCCCTATTTTGCAGCAAATCTTCTAATGTATATCCGTCTAAGACTTTCAGATAAGAGTTTAGTGCCTCATTCAATACAAATTTCAATTTACAAGCCGGACTTAATTTGCAAGTGTTTCTCGTCTCGTCAAAGCATTCAACCAAATTAATTGGGCTCTCTGTATGACGAACAATCGCACCAATATTTATTTGATCTGGCTCTTTCGCTAGCCTTATTCCTCCATTTCTTCCCCTAACGGTTTCAATCATCCCGAGCTTTCCTAATTCATACACCACTTTACTTAAATGGTTATTGGAGATGTTATAAAAACTTGAAATTTCTTTAATATTTGATTTTTCACCGCTCACCTGCATTCCCAAATAGATTAATACACGTAATGTATAGTCTGTATATGCGGTTAATTGCATGGTAATCACCCTTGTTCTCAATTGCATTTCAGTAATTTAAATATAACATAAACCATCTTTTGTCATCACAAATGTGAACATTTTGTTAAACATGTATTTTAAATATTGCTTTAAGTAATCATCAATGTCTAAAATAAATATGTATTTAAAATATATCTTTATCACTGTGAGAATATTATTAAGGGGAGATTAGCATGACAACAACCACAAGTCCATTAGACACGAAAACGATTGAAATTATTAAATCTACTGTTCCTGTCTTAGCACAACATGGGGAAGCCATTACCAAGAGATTCTACGAGATGATGTTTACAAACCATCCGGAGTTGTTAAATATTTTCAACCACGCCAATCAAAAACAAGGAAGACAGCAAAAAGCTCTAGCAAATACGGTTTACGCTGCAGCTGCATATATTGATAACTTAGAAGCAATACTACCAGTTGTTAGACAAATTGCCCATAAACATAGAAGTTTACAAGTCAAAGCTGAGCATTATCCTATCGTCGGAAAACATTTATTATTGGCAATAAAGGATGTACTTGGCGATGCTGCGACCGATGACATTATTGATGCTTGGGGGAAAGCGTATGGTGTCATTGCTGATGTATTTATTCAAGTAGAAAAAGAAATGTATGAGGAAACGGTTGCTCAATCTGGTGGCTGGAATAATTTTAGAGAATTCACTGTTGCTAAGAAAGTAAAAGAAAGTGAAGTAATCACCTCTTTCTACTTGCAGCCAAAGGATGGTGAGGGGATTCCTACTTTCACTCCTGGCCAGTATATTAGCATTCGTGTAAAAATTGCCGGAGAAGAGTACACTCATATTCGCCAGTATAGCTTATCTGACAGTCCTGAAAAAGAGTACTACCGCATTAGTGTAAAAAAGGAAACCTCTTCTTCTGAACATATCCCAAACGGGAAAGTATCCACTTACTTACACGATACCATCCAAGAAGGAGATACTCTTGAAGTGACAGCTCCTGCAGGGGACTTTGTTTTAGATGTAGAATCTACAGAACCTGTTGTATTGCTAAGTGGTGGTGTTGGAATTACTCCAATGATTAGCATGTTAAATACCATTGCTTCTAAACAGCCAAATCGTAAAGTCACATTTATTCACGCCGCTATTAACGGAACGACTCATGCCATGCATGAGCATGTTAAAGAACTTTCTAATAAATCGGAGAATATCGAGTATTATCTTTGCTATGAAAAGCCAACAGAAATGGATGTATTAAACAATGAGTTCGATAAAGAAGGATATATAGACCTTTCTTGGATTGATTCTGTCGTTCAAGATAAAAACGCTTCTTTCTACTTCTGTGGTCCGATTCCATTCATGAAAACAGTTAATAACGCATTAAAAAAGTTAGGAATTTCTTCTGATAAGATCCATTTTGAATTCTTTGGTCCTGCTGATCAGTTAAATTAAGGATTAAAAATAGGAAAGCCATTCTAGCTGATATAGCTGAATGGCTTTTTTACACTCAAAATTCTTTCAACAACTGATCGACCTGAGAAACAATACCTGTGATAAGTTCATAAACAGATTGACGTTGACTCAGCCTAACCCCTTGACCCGACCAAAGAGACATAAGCTCAGGATTATTTTGTCTTGCAGCTTCTTTTCTAATATTACTAGTTAAATAATGTTGAATAGGATAAGCTGGTATCAAGTTTTCTCTGCTCTTCAGCTCTTTCATAAACTGGTTGTTAATTCCTCTAGCCGGTTTTCCTGAAAATACGGTAGTTACCATTGTCTCGTCTTCTGTTGCTTGTAGTATAGCTTTTTTGTGTTGATCATTTGCTCCACTCTCTATCGTAGTGAGAAAAGCTGTCCCCATTTGAACTGCTTCTGCTCCTAAAAACTTAGAAGCTATCAAACCTCTACCATCCATCACCCCGCCGGATGCAATAACAGGAATGGTGACATGATCCACAACCTGAGGTACCAAAGCCATTAGGCCTACTAAACTTTCTTGCGCGTCTTTTGCAAAAGTACCCCGATGCCCTCCAGCTTCACTTCCTTGAACCACAACAGCATCCATCCCAACATTTTCATTGATTACAGCTTCATTCACGGTTGTGGCTGTTCCAATGACAATGACCTTATGTTTCTTTAATTCGCTTATTACTTCCTTTGATGGGATCCCAAATGTAAACGAGCACACAGGCACCTTTTCTTCAATGATAATTTTTAGTTTTTCTTCAAATATAGAGCTATTTTCATATGTAGGTAATTCCAATTTAATCCCTAATAGGTTTCTAAAAGGTTGTAAGAGTTCGTTTGCCTCATTTATTTCTTCATCTGATATTTTTGGTTGTTCTGGTATAAATAAGTTAACCCCAAATGTTCTAGTAGTTAAAGCTTTTATTTCCCTTATCTGATGACGTAATTCATCGGGCTGCATATATCCAGCACCAATCATCCCTAAGGCACCGGCGTTTGACACTGAAGAGACAAACTTGGAAGTTGTTACACCGCCTGCCATAGGCGCTTGAATGATCGGATAATCCAATCCTAGTAGTTTAGTTATTTTATTTTGGTACCACATCAATATCACCCTTCCATCAACCTTGATTTTTTCATTTATTTCTTTATTGTATTCGCTTACAATATAAGTAGTATATTATATTTTTAAAGAAGGTGACTATATTTGGATACATCCACTCTTGAAAAACAATTAAGAGAATTGAGTGAATTTGAAATAAAGTATTCTGGTAGTCCCTCACATCCAAAACATTACTCTCATTTAGGAGAGTCAGGTCTTACATTTTCTAAGGATATCCCCTTACCTACTATCGTACCTGTAGATAATTTTTTTAAACCAGATCAAAATGTTGTGTTTTTAAAACACCCACGCTATGTAAAATTCACAGAACACCGACATTCATTTATTGAAATGAATTATGTATTATCTGGTACGTGTAAACAATTTATTAACGGTAAAGAAGTTATTTTAAAGCAAGGAGATCTATGTTTGTTAGATACGAATGTAACTCATTCAATTGATAGTGCGTCAGAAAACGATATTATTATTAATATTCTAATTCGCACAAGTTACTTTGATTCAGCACTACTTCAAAGATTATCAGGAAATGACCTATTAACCGATTTTTTCGTAAATGCTATTTATAAACAAAAGAAGGATAGTCGTTATATCTTATTTTCAAAAGGGCAAAATGATCGCCTGAAAGATTTAATTTTACAAGCCGTAAATGAATTTTATCATCCTCAACTATGCTCAAACGAAGCAATTAATTCATATATGTTACTAATTTTCACGGAATTGTTAAGAAGTTATAATAGTCTTTCAAAAACAAAAGGGGAACCTACCTTTAAAAAAGGCATCATTTCTGAAATACTAAAGTATATGGAATTGAATTATAAGAACATTACGTTAGAAAAAACAGCGGAAAAGTTTCATTTTCACCCAAACCATTTAACACGGCTTTTAAAAACCAACTTGGGAAAAACTTTTATTGAAGTATCACATCAATTAAAAATAAAAAATGCATGTACGCTCTTAGAAAACACTGACTTTACTATTGACCAAGTCGCCAATGAAGTCGGTTACACCAATATTACTTTTTTCTACAAATCATTTAAAAAAGTACATGGCATTACTCCTGCTGAATATCGAAAAAAAGGCACCAAAAGCGTTACCCATTTGGAGTAAAGCTCTTGGTGCCTCTTCTATCTAGCTTTTTAAACACGCTTCCTTACTAAGTTTTTTCATTTTATACGTAATATCAAACGGTCCCGAATCCACCAGGAATTCCACCCTATTTTCCTCTTTAATAAATTTACTATTTGTATATCCTCTATTTATTAATTGTGTCTGAAGGTTTGTAATGTTGTCCTCACATACATTCTTAAGTGAAATAATGGCAGAAGTACTTGGTGGGACATGAACTTGAAGAAACATTTCATTTGTATCTACCATTTGCCATTTGATTTTGATTTCACCGTATACAGAATCGTACTTGGTTTTAGCATGCGTCAGCTGATCGGTAATATTGGGCTCCACCTTAAATTTTTTGTATCCTGGCTCCATTGGGCTTAGTCCTCCGATATGACGAACAAGCCAATCTCCTACACATCCGAAGGCATAGTGATTAAAGGAGAATGCACCTACTGTCCCATCCGGTTTGATGGCTTCCCATGACTCCCAAATCGTGGTTGCACCATGATTCACTTCATATAACCATGAAGGACAATTCGTTTGGAACAAGAGCTTATAAGCAATATCTTTGTATCCATTTTCACATAAAACGTCCAAAATAAAGGGAACTGATAAAAATCCTGTATCAATTCGATAGTCATTTAATTTGATTAATTCGACCAATCGATTAACTGCCTTTTTCTTTTTATCTTCAGTTAGGAGATTAAAAGCAAGGGCAAGTGTATAAACCCCTTGGTAATCCGCTGTTAGCTTTCCAGTATCTTTCACGTAGGCATATTCAAAGGCTTTTTTCACCTTATGATGAAGATGATCATAATAGTGAGCCCTCTCTTTTTTTCCTAATATGTTTGCAATCTTAGATAATAAACTAGAAGAATAAGCGTAAAATGCAGTTGCTATACAATCCTTTGTTTTAAGAGCGGAGGCAATTGGACCTTGTGGATTTTCACCTAACATAAAACTAGGAATCATCCAGTCCCCAAAATGAAACTTCGTATCCCATAAATAACGGTCATCGTCATTTTCATTATTCTCTTTTCCCTTAGCTGCACTTTTTTCTATAAAAGAAAGCCATTTTTCCATCGCTGGATAGCATTCCTCCAGAATACGTTGATTCCCGTATCTTTGGTAGAGTATCCATGGAACGATGATGATTGCATCTCCCCAGCCTGCTGAAGATATACTTCCAGTAAATTTAAGGTCATTCCAAATATCCTTCGGTGCAGGAGAATAATTAAGAATCTCTCCCTCATTCGTCTGTTCTAGTTGCAGATTCCAAAGCCATCTGGTTAAAAATGATTGAACATCCATATTAAAAGCAGCAGTTGGTGCAAACACCTGTAAATCTCCTGTCCAACCGGCTCTTTCACGTTGAGGACAATCCGTTGGAATCGATAACATGTTCCCCTTCTGACTCCATTGGATATTCTGCCATAACTGATTGATCTTTGAATCAGATGTTTGGAAATGACCCGTTTGCTTCATATCAGAAAATAATACAATTGCTGTGATATCATCTAATAGAAGTTCAGAATGGTAGCCTGATAGGCGAACGTAGCGAAACCCATGGAAAGTAAAAGTTGGTTCAAACACTTCTCCATATTCACCACTAGCTACATAATAATCGGTTTGCTCTTTATTACGACCAACGATATTAGAAAAAAACTCACCCTTCTCATTTAATACTTCACTATGCTCTATCTTAATTTCTTCACCTTTTGAACATTGCAAATGTACCCGAACACGCCCTGCAATAATCTGCCCAAAATCAATGATAAACGCATTACTTTCATCCTTCCAAATTCGAATGGGAGAAAGAGATTCCATTGGTTTTACATATTCGCCGTATTGCGAACGTAAGTTATCTAAATTGTATTCGGCTACTTTAACACTCGACCATTCGTGGGATATGCATTCGTAGCCCGGACAATCCCAGGCAATTTTCTCTAAATTTTTGTCCTGTTTTTCCCCGATAAAAATATCACTGTATACATAATGGCTGTCGGCTGATTGAAAAGAGTGATCTGTTCCAATCATTTGCTTTGTTCCATCAGTAAATGTAATTTCTAATTGGGCAAGGAGCCCTTGACGGTTCCCGAACTGAGCACTTCCACCAGGGATACTGATTCTTCCTGCATACCACCCATCAGATAGTGTCACCCCGAGTACATTTTCCCCTACAACGAGATGTGGTAAGACGTCATAGGTTTGATACTGAAGATAGTTTGTGTAAGAGGTAAAATCAGGAGTAAATTCTGCCTCCGTGATCTTTTTCCCATTTATTTTTGCCTGATAAAGGCCATGTGCAGTAATATATAGTCTGGCCTTTTCAATTGGTTTATGACCCACTGTAAATGATTTTCTCACTATCTTTGGTGGGTGGAGCTTTTTTTCAGGTGGAGAGTACTCCCCTTTATTTTTCTTGATGAACATATCTTCTAAGGTAAGCTCTGGTTCCTCCGTTACATCTTCCTGCTCTGGTTCAATCCATCTTGCCACCCACTCATCTTTGTGTAGTAACCCCATTTCCCAATATTGTTCACTACTCCATGGTGTTTTCTCCCCATTGGAACACCAAACCCGAACTTTGTAGCAGTAACTCGCTCTACTTTCTAATGAAGGACCACCATATTCAATATGAATCGATTCCGTTGATTGAATTTTTTTTGAATCCCAAATTAGCTTTTTCATAGTAAAGGATACTTCAAATACTTGTACCTGATAAGCTATTTGACAAGTTCCTGCCGTTTCGCTTTTCAGCTTCCAGCTAAAACGAGGTTTTAAAATATCTGTCCCAAAAAGTATCTCTTGATTTTCTATTTTTACATCGATGACCTTTATCACGATTTTTTCCTCCCTGTATTTCCTTGTTTCTTCCTAAAATTCCAAAACCCTGTAATAACCAACATTTCAAATAGAACGGCTGCTGCAGCAATAACTATTAAGGTTACACTCATCATTGAACCTCCTTACACTGAGAAAATCCGCGCAAAAGTGAGCGCAGATTTCCCCCGACAATCTTATTGAGCGATTGAAATTTGATCATCTGCTTGTTTTTCAAGCTCTGGAATTGGTTTGACAACCACTCCAGCCAATATGGCAAATATCGAAAGCACGCCGAAGAATAATGGATAACCACCAGCTGCAACGACAGGACTTGCAAGGGCATTAGCTACCGGTGCACCAAGGTCATTCGCAATATTCACAATACCCATGTCCTTAGCAGCATCTTGAGGGTTTGGAAGAACTCTCGTCATAAGGGCAATATCAACTGCTAAGAACATTCCAAATCCAATCGAAACGACCGCGCCAGCTATATACGAAATGGAGATACTTGGAGCAAAGCTATACCCTAAAATACCTATTGCAGTCACTAATGCTGAAAGTAAAATAAACGGTTTTTGACGTCCAATTTTATCTGATAAAATACCTCCCAATATACTTGAGATCGCCAGTAACGGGATGGTTATATTCATGCTCATTGAAACAATTCCAGCAAGATCTTGTTGAGAAACATGAAAATGCTCTAAATAATAAACACTTGTGTAAGTAGCCGAGCAATAACCAATAGCCATAAAGAATCTCGTTAACACACCATACGTAAAGTACGGATATTTTTTCGGACTAGGATAAATACGTGATATTTTTTCACTAAACCGTAAATGACTTGCTTCTTCATTACTCTTCTGGAAATCCACTTTACTCTCTTTCACTAACAAACAGGCAATGATGGCACTCGCCACACTGATAACTCCAAGTAACAAGAATTTATTTTCAATCGTCCAACTATTTAACATGAACATCAAGTTAATCCCAATCATGATTGAAAGAGGAGAAACTAGACCAATGATCCCTGAAGCTGTCCCACGTTTCCTCTCATCGACTTGATCGGGGATTAATGCATATAACGCTGTATTCATAAAGCTTAAAAAGAATTTTGATATGGCAAAGAATACACATAATGCAGTAAATGATTCAGCTTTTCCAGTAAAATATAGACCAATTAAACCAGCACTCGCCCCAATCAATATCCATGGTCTTCGACGGCCAAATTTCCAGGAAGTACGATCGCTAATGATCCCGGATACATAAAGACCAAGTATCCCAACTGGAGCAGCCAAAATTGAAACGATACTAAAATTCTTGGTAACGTTTGCAGGATCCAGCATAGCTAATTTCATTGTTAGTAATAAAGCAATAGGAATAACAACCGCAATACAATAACCAAAACTTGCGATACAAATACCAGCGACTAATCGTCCGAAAGGCGTTTTACTAGCATTAGAAGTATTCATTTTACAACCCTCTTCCTTTAAAAAATGATTTATGAAAGCGCTTCTAATGTTAGTTTATAGGTTGATAGTCTAAATAACTATGTCTGTATCTCGCATGAAATATATCCATTTCAAACATTTTTATTAGTTCTTTTCTCACAGATCCTTAAAACAATCCTGTAGTTTCAATTTTATTAATTATTTTAGACAACAAGTTTCCTACCCGTTTGTAGTAAGAATACATGAAAGAATAATAACTGAATCAAACAATTTCACTATCCATTTCAACCACATATAGTAGTTGTTTTTCAAAAAAGAAAAAGACCCTAGCAAGAGTTCCAAGAATGGAAAACGTAATTACCTCTCCATCTTCAAAAAATAAGAGTAGGAGGAATAATTAACTAACCGGATTGACAATATAACGATAAATCTATATATTCAAATTTATTGTGACTACTAAAATATGTTTCTAATATAGTAGTTTAATTTAAAAAAACATCTAGAAGGAGGATCAACATGCAACAGAAAATACCATTTTCCACTTACGCATTGATCGGTACCATGCTTTTCGGTCTTTATTTCGGGGCAGGAAATTTAATTTTTCCGATCCAATTAGGACAACTTGCAGGTACGAACTTTTGGCCAGCATTGATTGGCTTTTTAGTCACAGCGATTGGCCTTCCCTTTTTAGGAATCCTAGCAATTGGCCTATCAGGCAGTACAGGCCTTCGTGATTTAGCAAGTCGCGTGCATCCACTTTTTGGTGTCGTATTTGCAATGGCCCTTTACTTAACGATTGGACCATTTTTTGCGATCCCACGTACGGCAACTGTACCATTCGTTGTTGGATTTGAACCGTATATCAATCCAGACTCAGCAAGCTTATGGCTTGGACTGTTTAGCCTTGTATTTTTTGCCATTGTTTATTATTTCTCTTTAAACCCAGCAAAGATTATGGACTACGTTGGAAAATATTTAACACCGGCCTTTTTACTATTTTTATTTATTTTAATTGTTACAGCGATTTTGAAGCCGATGGGTAACTTTGGTGAACCAACTGGTGATTATAAAGACTTAGCGTTTATGACAGGCTTTAAAGAAGGCTATAACACGATGGATGCCCTCGCTTCCCTTGCCTTTGGTATTGTTGTTATCAACGCGATTAAGAGTCAGGGAATTACCGAAACGAAAGCCATTGCCAAAGCAACTTGGCAGTCAGGTGTATTTGCGATGGGGCTTATGACGCTCATTTATGGGCTTATTACGTATATGGGTGCATCGAGTATAACCGCAGTAGGAACGTTTACGAATGGCGGGGAGATATTTGCTGCCGTTTCTCAGCATTACTTCGGATCACTCGGTAACATTTTATTAGCGATTATTATTGTTCTCGCTTGCTTAAAAACGAGTATTGGACTTATAACGGCATGTAGTGAATTTTTCCATAATGTTTTTCCAAAAGTGAGCTACCGTTGGTTTGTGCTTATGCTTTGTATCGTTTCTTTTGCAATTGCTAATTTCGGTTTGAATAATATCATTTTATTTGCTATCCCAGTATTGATGTTCTTATATCCATTAGCTATTGTTCTAATTTTATTGGCATTATTCTCACCATTATTCAAAGGAAAACAAAGCGTATTTGCTGCATCGATGCTACTCACGTTCTTTGTCAGTATCATCGATGGATATAGCACGTTAGCGGCTTATTTACCTGGAGCGACTGTAGGATTGTTTGAAAGTGTTAAAACTGTTTATGTAAATTATTTACCACTTTATGAAATTGGCCTTGGGTGGATGCTGCCAGCTTTTATTGGAGTGATCATCGGGTTGATATGGCCGAGTAAAACGAATAAAGAATAATAGAAAGGAGGAAGTTCCAAGGAACTTCCTCCTTTCTTTCAAAAACCAACTGTTCATAAAAATACTACTTATCTTCTAGCTTCACAGGAACATTCACATCATCAAGATTAATATGCCCCCATCCTCCTGTATGCTTATCAACTAGTTGGATATACAGTTTTCTACCGATAAACTCCGATGCATCCCATCTGACCCTTCGGTAGGCTTCACCGTTATGACCGGTTGCTTTTCTTAAGATTTCATTTGTTTCCGCATCGACCAGCGCTACGTATAGTAATTGCTCATCTGCTCCGCCTGAAGTTAAAAAGTCAATTTGACCATCCCCTCCGAGGACAAAGTTTTCGGATTTCAACACACCCGTTGCTGTATCTCCCCCATGATCAGGATGGAATCCCCATAGATGATATTTATTTGGGTCAGTGGAAGTAGTTGCCTGACCGAAAGGACCACCCCATCCCCAATCGTTCTTATTAGTCACATGATCATTTGTGAAGGAATTTCCTTCTACAATCGTCCATCCGGTTAAATCTCCTGTTTGAAAATCATGATTCGTTAATTCGCCATGTGGAATTTCCTCTTGAGGGGTATCATCCCCATAATACGCTGGTACGACAGTGTCACTATAGGCAGAACCCATCTCATACACTTTCATTGAGACAATTTTTGCCGTACCGTTCTTACTCCAAAGTTCAAGTCCTAATGCATCCGCTTTTGTTGGGTACGCTCTTGTGGTAATGCTTTTTTGCCCATTCGCATACGCTTCAATCATCGATCGGTCTAGGAAAATATGAAGCTTCACATTTTCTCCTTTTGTGGAAAGAGTTCCAGAGCTGCTAGTTTTCGCGACATCAGGGTCTACACTCATTTTCGTAGCGTCTACTCCAAATTGCTCGTTTGTCTCGTCCAAATAGAGGTTTACTTCTTCTGATGAATCTCCTGATTGACGAACTTTAATGCCATATTTCTCATCCGATTTTGCTTTAATTTCAAGGATGATTTCTAACATATCTCCTTTCACTTTCTCAAGCTTTTTATTTGCCTTTGATAGACTCGAATTTCTAATATTAATCAGTTGTTCGCCTCGGAGAGTTTCTAATTCTTTAATCGGCTCAACTCCAAGCTCTCCATTTTTTAATAGAGACAATTCTAATGGCAAACCAGCGTTATGTGCCCAACCAGCATCATAATGCTCCTGGTCTGTTCTTCTGTCTTGAGCAATACTAAATAAAATCGAACGTCCCTTATCATCAATCATTCCACTAGGTCCAGTAAAATGAACACCGTAAT
The DNA here is from genome assembly GCF_050971805.1 of Robertmurraya mesotrionivorans. Taxonomy (NCBI): domain Bacteria; kingdom Bacillati; phylum Bacillota; class Bacilli; order Caryophanales; family Bacillaceae; genus Robertmurraya; species Robertmurraya mesotrionivorans. Next base: position 55,511 of record NZ_JBPCCH010000003.1, read on the forward strand.
CAAATAGTTTCGGCTCCTCATGGTCTGGGATAAATTGATTCTTTTCTTTATCCCATGAGCCCACCCAGTGAAACACGTATTTAACGTTATGTTCACTATAGCTTTTAAACCAAGGATTGATAAAGAAAGCATACTTTTGTTCTCCGTTTGCATCCTTCCCAATTGGTAAAAACACTGGTAATTCCCACACATCACCTGTTTTTGGATAGGCTTTGGAATTCCCTGTAAAGAATGGACCAACATACTCCCAATTTTCCAAATCTTTAGAAGTGTAAAGGAGTGTGGAACCTCCAACATTTTCTATACCCGAACCAACAATTTGATACCAAGTATCACCATCTTGCCATACAAATGGATCTCTGAACTGACCATACATCACCTTTCCTTCCTCTGCCGGCAGATCAGGCGCTTGAACCGTAACCGGTTGATCTAACATATCCCACATCTTCAGCATTGGATCTTTGACATCCGCTGGTTTGGCCAAACCTGTCATTTGGTTGGGTGATTTGCTGTCATCTCCCGCTGTAAAAAATAACACTGGTTCTCCATTTTGATCAAAGCTTGCGGAGCCAGACCATACTCCGTCTGGTGACACACCTGATGGAGCTAACGCAACCGGCGCATCTTCCCAGTGAACCATATCGTCACTTACCGCGTGACCCCAATGGATTTGATGCCAGTAAGGTCCTTGTGGATTGTGCTGATAAAAGAGATGATATTTTCCGTTATAATAAAACGGAGCATGTGGTTCATTCATCCAGTGACCAGGTGAAAGAAAATGATATTGTGGTCGATAGCGATCCCCATCATACACACTGCGATCAAACGATAAATCCGGAAGGGGTAACTGTCCCTCTTCATGGCTTGTAATCACTTGATTATATTGTCTTTTAATCTCTTCTTCCGATACTGCCTTGTTGTAGACTTTCAGCTCATCAATCATCCCGTTAAACATATTCGCTGTAAACGAGCTTAATACGGCGGCTGAATTGTGCTTACCAATTAAGAGATTGTTCTCAGACGCTGTAATCGTGGCATTTCTAGGAGTATCTACTTCCCCAACTAGTTCACCATTTAAAAACAACTTCATCTTTTTCTCTTCCTGGTCAAAAGTGGCAACAATATAGGACCACTTATCTTTTTCAAGCGGTTTGTCTTCCTTTGCCCATACTTCTTTCCATTCGCCATTCATCCCGGCTTGGAACGACCATTTCCCATGTCTTCCCATTCCTAAAATATAGCCTTCTCCTCGAGCTTTGTTATGCTGATTAACAATCGCAGACAGTTGACCAAGATCTCCCCATTCATACGAACGTGGTGCTACCCACGCTTCTATTGTCAAAGCATCACTTGGTTGCGCTGCCTTTTTGACGGGTTGGTTTATATAGGTGGAATAACCATCAAAAAGAAGTGCATGACCCGCGATCCCTTTTCTCCAAAGGGGATCGGTAGAAGGCTTATACTTTGCTTCATTAAATACATATTCTACCTTTAGCTGTTCGTTTTTGACTGAATCTAGAGCGGTATCGCCCTCTTGTTCATCAAAACTCCAGTGACTTAACATCCCGCGACCTTTCACTTGAAAATCATCCACATTCAGATGCCCAAACCCTCCTGTATGTTGATCGACTACTTTGATATATACTTTTTCGCCTAAATAATCCGAAGCTTTCCATTTAACACGTTTATACGTCTCAGAATCAGGACCGGTCGCTTTGAACAACTCTTTTCCATCGGAAGCACGAACCAAGGCAACATATAAGTCGTAATGAGTCTCCCCATCCATCTCATCTCCTCCCCCTACTAAGAAAGAGATGTCACCATTTCCTGATAATTTAAAGGTATTCGATGTGAGACTTCCTGTTCTTTGATTCGCTTCATGGGGAGCCGCACCGTTAAATCCCCATAGATGGTATTTTCCTTGATGTTCAAACGGAATTTCTGTATCCCAGTAAGTGGCTTGGTCAGTTACTGTTCCGTTAAAGGCATTTCCTTCTGTTGTCCATCCAGTTAAATCTCCTGTTTCAAAGCCAGGATTGATGAGGTCATCTTGCTTTCCTTGCTCTTCGTTAAAAACATGAAAATCATCTACATTGATATGGCCAAATCCACCAGAATGATAATCTACCACTTTAATATAGAGAGCTTCACCCAAGTACTCGGAAGCATCCCACGATACTCGCCGGTACTTTTCTGTATTGGCACCCGTTGCTTTCATTAGTTCTTCACCAGTTGAAGCGTTTACTAGTGATACGTACAGGGTATTTAAATCCTGACCTCCACCTACTAAAAAGTCGATCACACCATTTCCGTCTAAAACAAAATTGCTAGATTTCATCACACCGGTTCGTAAATCTGATTTATCATCACTCTTCGCTCCTTGGAATCCCCATGAATGATACCTGCCCTCATGCTCAAATGGGCCACCCCAGAAGCTTGTCGCATCGGAGACAGGCGCCCTAAACGCGGATCCCGTAGTTGTCCAGCCAGTTAAATCACCAGTTTCAAAATTAGGATTTTCAATCGTATTTGGAAGGTTTTCTACATCCACGTCTTCTACAAATTTCGTAAATGTTGCTTCTTTTAATGGATAGAAGGATAAGGAACGTAACGCTACCTCCCCGTCTTTTGCGTATAAATCAATTTGTTTGCTTGTTTCACTCGGGAAGATTTGATTCGTAAACACAGCGGTTCCTTCTTCTGCAAACACCTCAACTGAAGATCGGTCAACCAATAGTTTTACGTGTAAGATTCCATCATTTACTGTTAGGTTCGTATGCTGAATGGAAGGAAAATCCTTATGAAAATCGGTCTCTCCTGACTGTGTCCGGTCTACTGATAATTTTCCATCTGCCATTTGATAGGAGATTGTAGTTGCTTCATTTTCCCCTTTACGTACTTGAAATCCAAACTCAGAGGCTGTCGATTCATTCAGGTTAAACTCAGCTTCAAGCTCAAACATGTCAGCGGTTACATTTTCTAATACATTATTAGTTGAAAATTTTTGATTCGCGATTTTCACTTCATTCGCTGTATCTCGTAAACTAGTTAATTCCTTGACTGGTTGCTGCTTTAATCTAATACCTTCATTTGTTTCTACTAATGAAAGCTCACGTGGCACGGTATTGGAACCTCTCCAGGTGGAAGTTGGAATTTGCCCTGCGTATTGAGCAGGATTATTCATCCAGCCTAACCAGATTCTGCGACCATCTTCTGGCTGGTTAACAGTGTTACTCCATGTAACTGCTGCATAAAAATCGGCCCCGTAATCCGCCCAATTTAATGGTTCGGAGTTGTCATCCGGACTAAATCTTGTTCCATTAAAATCTCCTACATAATAGTGCATTCCTGTTCCACCTGATGGGGTTGGATTAATACTAACTGTTAGCACCCATTTCGAACCTGTTTGGTTTCCATTCGTATCATACAGGGGCAACTCGAACAAATCTGGACATTCCCACAGACCAAGTTCTGCTGCTTTTGGATCGGAAAATTCGCTCACCTTTTGCCAATTCAATAGATCAGGTGATGTGTAAAAATCGATACGCTTCCCACTCGTGATGACAAACATCCATTGCTTGCTTTGTTCATGCCAAAAAACCTTTGGATCACGAAACACGCCTGAGCCACCGTTACTCGCTTTTAACTCATTCGGCATCGTAATAACTGGATTTTGTTCAAGCGTAGTCCATGTTCTACCACTATCTACACTATATGTGGCACTCACATGTTGATTGTCCCCACCAAGTTCACTCGTATAAATCACTACCATTGGTGGATTTTCCTTCGTTCCTAAACCGGATGTATTTTCATAATCAACTACCGCACTTCCAGACCATGCAAACCCATTTTCATCTGGATAAACCGATATCGGATAGTGCTCCCAGTTTACAAGATCTTTACTAATCGCATGACCCCAATACATCGGTCCCCACACTTTATCAGTGGGATTATGCTGATAAAACAAATGATACTCCCCGTTGAAATACACCATACCATTAGGGTCGTTCATCCAATTTTTCTCTGGAGTAAAATGATACCCTGGCCGGTAGCTTTCATCATTCACTACTGGAAGGGAAGTAGCGCGAACAGGCACTGAAAATGGTTTAAACGATTGATATATAAGTACTAAAATTAAAAGCACTGAGAAAACCTTTTTCCACTTTAGTTTTTGATTCATGACATCACCTTTTTAGAAAAGTATTTTCATTTTCTGTCCATCCGTGGTGTCTTCAACTGGTTGCAAGAAAAAGGGGGAGTGAAGCAATGACCCCTATTATAAGCTTTGCTTTAATCCCCCGATTCCTTATACTATCGCCAAGTAGATTTTAATGTATAAAACTCTAGCGAATGTAAAGTTACATCTCCCTCTTTTACATACAGTTCTATATCCTTATTTTCTTCGCTTGGAAAAATTAAATCGGTGATAACCACTCGTCCTTGATTACCAAACACCTCTACTGACGACTGATCTACAAAGATGTGTAACGTAATTTTGTTGTTTTCAGCTACAAGCTTGCTTTTATGTTTTCCAGCAAAAGCTTTATGAAAAGCGGCCTCTCCTGAATGGCTTCGATCCACAAAAACCCTTTGATTTTTCACATCGTATCCAACAATCGTTTCTTCATTTGCTCCCTTACACACCTTGAATCCAAATTCTGTTGCAGTTGTCAGTTCAAATTCAGCAAGTATTTCAAATGTATTGCTTTTTACATTTTCTAAAAGATTTGCCCCTGGCTTTACCTCTTCCTTTTGAAAAGATAAATGGTCCACCCGTAAACTTTGCATTTCCTGAACAGGTTTCTGAACAAGTCGAATTCCTTCTTCTGTTGACTGTAATTCTACTACTCTTGGAAGTGTCATCGCACTGCGCCATTCCTTAGTTGGAGTAACATTGGCATAACGCCAATTGCTCATCCAGCCAATATACATTCTTCTACCGTCTTTGTTAGGAACATCTGACCAGCTAACACCCGCATAGTTATCACGACCATGGTCAATCCACAAGACCGTTTCTGGAGAGTTGTCATTTACAAAGTTCTTTCCATCAAACACCCCTGTAAAATATTGTGTTCGAGAACCTTCTGGTAAGTTGGGATCATCGCCAATACTAACAAATAACACCCACTTTTTCTGATTCGGATCCTTATCAACAGGCAATTCAAAAAGATCAGGACACTCCCAAACCCCCTGGTGAGAGCCCTCTGCTTCTCCAAATTCATTAGCAAACTCCCAAGATGTTAAATTTAAAGAAGTATACATTCGAATCGTTTGTCCGGATGCAACGACCATAACCCATCGGTTCGTTTCACGATGCCAGAATACCTTCGGATCACGGAAATCGGTAATATGTTCTTCCAGAAGCACAGGATTGCCCACATACTTTATCCACGTTCGACCATGATCCTTACTATAGGCAATACTCTGTCTTTGTCTGCCACGATTGGTTTCTGGATATGTGTCCGCGTGAGTGAATATCGCTACTAACCCTGATTTCCCCTCAAAGAAACCGCTAGAGTCGTTCCAATCAACGACTGCACTACCCGAAAAAATCATCCCATGCTCATCCGGAGCCAAACCAATCGGAAGATGTTCCCAGTACACGAGATCTTTACTTACTGCATGCCCCCAATGCATTGGCCCCCATGTCGTTCCGTGTGGATGGTATTGATAAAACAAATGATACTCTCCTTCATAAAACACCATACCATTCGGATCGTTCATCCAATTCTTCTCGGGTGAGAAGTGATATTGTGGACGATATTTCTCTGTATAATACTGTTGCTTTTCTAAGACGTTATTCATAAAATCGGCCTGCCTCTCATTCAAAATCTTTCAGCTTATTTTTTTGGTATGAATGGAAAAGCCAGACGAAAACTCTGTCTGGCTTTATAGGGTTATTGCTTGTTATAGCGATCTAGACCCTTCTGGTACACTTCCATTAATTGATCAAGTCCCATATCTTTTAATTGCTGTACATAGTCATCCCATTCTTCCTCAATGCCACCATCAATTAACCACTGAGCCTCTTTTTGTTTTACAAATGTTTTAATTTCTGGCTCAATGGTGTTAATGACTTCAAGCTCCTCAGGACTAAAGAAGATAGAAGGATAATTTTCTGACACCATATGTGGTCTATAATACTCCTCAAGAATTTCTAATCTTTCCTTCGCTCTTTGTTCCATATCTACCACACTACCGAAGTGGTCTTTTAATACAATAAACGGACCACCTGGTGCCACTTTTTGACGCAGCTCACCCATCGCTACTCCCTCAGGAAGCTCCTTATTGACTAACATTCCATTTGCATCTTCTTCATATATCTCACCAATCGGACCCCAGTTGATTTGTGCAGACATTTTCGGCTCATACAATTCATCTACCCAACGCATGGTCACTTCAGGGTTTTGATTTGCAGAGGTAATCACGAAGGCATCTCTGCCATACTCCGAATAGTTGGAACGACCGATGACAATATTGCCGTCTTTTCCTTTTAACGGTGGTAAAACCACATAATCATCTACTCGATCCGTTCCTACAACTTCTGTATTCTCCCACCAAATGAATGATCCTAGAGTTGGATCCTCAGTTTTTCCTTTTGCAAATAATTGCTCCGTCTTTTGAGTAACAACCTCTGGATCGATTAATCCTTCTTTTACCCACCCGTTATAGTAGCTGATCGCTTCTTTAAATTCTGGCTGAACAGCGGCATAAATTACCTTTCCATTTCTTACGACACGATGATCTGCTTCAAAAGGTGAATCAGGGAGACCAAATAATCCAATTAAATCTCCTTCATTCCCACACCAGCCGTTATACCAAAAGGTCAACCCAATTTCGTCTTGCTTTCCATTTCCATTTGGATCTTTTTCTTTAAATGCTTTTAACACATCATGGTATTCTTCAAGAGTAGTAGGCATTTCGAGGCCTAGCTTATCTAGCCATACTTTATTAATAAACATAATATTAGGCATTCCAATTAAATCCATTTCTTCTGCACGAGGCAATGAATAAATATGACCATCAGGTGCAGTTACGACTTTTTTCAAATCCGGTCTTTGTTCAAACAGCTTCTTTAGATTAGGTGCATATTTGTCTATTAAATCCTCTAATGGTATAATAGTACCGTTCTGACCATACTGCACAAGGTCATGATCACTAAATCCTGACGCATAGAACGCATCTGGCAGGTCGCCACTTGCCAGCATTAAATTTTTCTTTTCTTGATATCCATCGCCAGGGATATTATTCCATTTAATTTTGACGTTCGTTGCTTCTTGAAGTCGGTCGAAAATGACCATTTCCGAATAGTCAGGTGCCAATGCTGCCTTTGGTGAAACGATGTTTAACGTTACTTGTTTGTCGACAATCGGTAAACCTGTTTTATTATAGGCAACCTTTTCTGCATTATTTGAACTTGCAGAATCATTGTTTGTACATCCAGTCAACGCAAGTGTAGCTGTTAAACCTACTACCAAAATTGTTGACGCTTTGCTCTTCTTCATTCTTTTTCTCATTGATTTAAGCATTTCTTTTCCCCCTCATTTTTGATTTTTTTGTATTAACCTTTAATTCCGCCAATCATTACACCCTTTACAAAATACTTTTGAACAAAAGGATAGACGATTAATAACGGAACAGAAGCAACAATTATGACACCATACTTGATTAACTCAGAAACTCTTTGCTTCGCAGCTAATGACTCTAGATCGCTTATCATCATGGTGGACGCCTCATTTTGAATTAATATATTTCGTAGAATGAGCTGCAGCGGATATAAGTTTTCATTATTCAAGTAGATGAGTGCATCAAAGTAAGAGTTCCAGTGGCCGACCGCATAGAATAACACCATGACCGCCACAATCGGTTTGGACAATGGCAAGACAATCTTCCAGAAAAACTTCGCATCAGAACAGCCATCCATTTTGGCAGCCTCTAAAAGCTCATTAGGTATGGAGCTTTCAAAGTATGTTTTTGCCACAATCACATTCCATACAGCTACTGCCTTAGGTAAAATGAGTGCCCACATGGTATTCAATAGGCCTAAATTTTTAACAACTAAATAAGTTGGAATTAATCCACCCGAGAAAAACATCGTCATTAGGAACAAGAACATGATGACATTTCTTCCATATAAATCCTTTCTTGATAAGGCGTAAGCAGCCATCAATGTAAACGATACATTTACGATCGTACCAACAACTGTGTAGATGAGAGAGTTTTTATACCCCAACCAGATCTTGCTATCTCTGAAAATTCGTTCGTATCCTTCAAAAGTGATTTCCTTTGGCAGCAACCATACCTTACCTTCGTAAATCATATTAGGGTCACTAAAGGAAGCAATAACGATAAAGTACAGAGGATAAATAACCAATATCACAATGAGCGCAACTAGGAACACGTTAATGGCATCAAACACTCGATCTTCCTTCGTTCTTCTAGTAATCTTTTTATTCTTTAATGTTAGTAAACTCATTTTTGGCCCCCCCTACCATAATCCTGTACCTGATAATCTCTTTGCGAAGTTGTTTACAGCCACTAGTAAAATCAAGTTAATCACTGCATTAAACAATCCAACCGCAGCAGCAAAGCTATATTGAGCTTGCTGTAAACCCATTTTGTATACATAGGTAGGAATGATTTCTGCTGAAGGCTGATTCATCGGTGTCTGCAATAAGTAAGCCTTTTCAAAACCAATGTTCATAATGCTTCCCACTGACAAGATTAATAAAATAACTGCAGTTGGCATGATAGCTGGTATATCCACATGAAAGATTCGCTGCCACTTATTTGCACCATCCATAATCGCTGCTTCATGTAACTCAGGACTTACCCCTGCTAGAGCTGCTAGATAGATGATGGCAGCCCAGCCTGTCTCCTGCCATACTCCAGATGCAATATATAATGGTTTAAACCATTCAGGTTTTGCCATGAATGAGATAGGATCTCCACCAAACATTAGGATCATATTATTAATCAATCCGTTATTGGAAAAGAACACATAAATCATACCGGCTAAAACAACAACGGAAATAAAATGCGGTGCATAAACAACTGTTTGAACAAACCGTTTCGATTTCTCACTTCTTATTTGGTTTAGCATAAGAGCGAGGAAAATCGGAAGAGGAAAACCAACGACTAGTTGCGTAATACTAAGTCCGAGAGTATTTTTAATCAACGACCAAAATTGGTAGGAATCAAAAAACCTCTCAAAATGTTTAAATCCAACCCAAGGACTTCCCATTATCCCTTTTGTAGCAACAAAATCTTTAAATGCAATCAACACTCCATACATAGGTACATAATGGAAAACAATAAAATAGATTAATGCGGGTAAAAGAAATAAATAAAGCTGATAATTCAACAAGATTTTTTTGAGCTTTAATCCTTTTTTCGCTGTGGTAGTTGAGTTGATTACTGGATCTGCCTTTCTAGCTATTTCCATGCTCTTCCCTCACTTACATATGTATTTTTTGAGATGAATCTTTCCGTTGAAACGTTTCCAATCTATTATAAAATTTTTTATGCATCTCATAATTCATTTTGAAACGTTTCAATTTGATGTTAAAGTAATCCCCAACCCCTTCAGCTTCATATGGAGTTGAGCGCTACTATTACTTTACCTTTTGAAACGTTTCATTCTAAAAGCTAAAAAAACTTACGTTGTTTCTCCTTCTCTATAAATAACCGGAATTCGATAAATATCTTGGTCTAGCGTTTCTCCTTCAATCTTTCTTAACAGGAGCTCCACAGACATCCTTGCCATTTCTTCAACTGGTTGCCGTATCGTTGATAAAAATGGACGAAACAACTTATTATCTTGAATGCCGTCATAACCGATCACTTTTACATCCTTAGGAGTAAGAAGCCCCTTTTGTTTTGCTTTATCAATATACTTAGCTGCGAGCAGATCGGTATTTGCAAAAATACCATTTACGTCTTGGTGTTCTTTTTTGCTAAAGAAATCATCAAAGAAGGTATCGTCATCATAAACACCATCGTGCTCTTCGTAAGTCACGTATTTGATTCCTTGTGCCTCCGCTTCGTCCAAGAATCCTTTCTTGCGAAGCAAAACCTCACTATATACAGAACTAGTAATCCCGAGATAGGCAACCTTGGTTGCTCCCGCCTTTACAAGCTCCTTTACGGCCATTCGACCACCGGTATAGTTATCTGAAGTGACACATGTAATCTTTTTTCCGAAATGTCTGTCCAAGCTGATAATAGGAATATCCGTACTAACACTATCTTCAATCTCATTGTAAGTGATCCCGATAATGCCTGCTACTTTATTTTGATTAAGCATATCAAGATAGTAGATTTCTTTATCTGGTCTCCCCCCGCTATTACAAAGCATTAACTTATATCCTTGTTTATCAAGTGCATCTTCAATGTAATAAGCGAACTCTGAAAAAAACGGATGCCATATACTTGGGAGCAATAACGCTACCATCGTTGATTTTTGCATCTTAAAATTTCGCGCTACTTCATTTGGTATGTAATTTAATTTTTTAATAGCTGCATTCACTTTTTCCCTTGTTTCAGGCTTTACAGTGGGATTATTATTTATGACACGTGAAACAGTGCCAACCCCAACTCCTGCTAAGTCTGCAACATCTTTTATACTTGGCACTAATAATACCCCCAACGTAATTAAAGCGTTTTCATGAATTTATCATAACACCACATTTGAAACGTTTCAACGGTTTTATAAAAAGAATTTTCAAAATAAAAAAGAGGACACCTCCACTAAAAAATGGTATCCTCTCCAAACTACTCACAAACTAAACCTCTGCAATCTCTTATAAAATGTACTTCTTGGGATATCAAGCAATTTTGCTGCTGCTGTAACATTCCCCTTTGTTTTTTTCAATGCATCAAGCATGAGATCTCGTTGAATTTTTTCACGTGGTTTTAACTGGTTTTCGATAGATTCTATTTCATCCTTAGGCTCACTTGGCAAGTGCTTAGTAGGCAGAATCTCCTTGTACAGAGCTTGAATCGATCCATGCCATTCTGGAAGCATAATATGCAACCTCTCCAGAATATTGGTTAGTTCTCTTATATTTCCGGGCCAATCATACTCTATTAATTTATCTATCACACCGTCCGAATGACCGATGCTCCAGGCGTTTTTTTGACAAATATAACTTACAAGATGAGGGATATCCTCTTTTCTATCTCGTAAAGCAGGGGCTTCAATTGGATACACATGCAATCGATAATAGAGGTCTTCTCTGAATTCCCCTTTCCCTACTAGCTCTGACAAATCACGGTGGGTCGCTGTAATGACACGTACATCTAAAGGTACTTCCTTCATGCTTCCAATCGGAGTTACCTTTCTCTCCTGGAGCACTCGTAATAGAGCAACTTGCATCGTCTGTGGAATCTCTCCAATTTCATCTAAAAAAATGGTCCCTTTATTTGCCTGTTCAAACTTCCCTTTATACCCCTGTCGTCTCGCACCAGTAAAAGCCCCTTCTACATAACCGAATAACTCGCTTTCCATCAAATCTTTTGGTATCGCCCCACAATTCAAGGAAATAAACGGTCCCTTTTTACGAAGACTATTGTCATGAATAGCTCTAGCAATCAGTTCTTTTCCTGTCCCTGTTTCTCCTGTAATAAAAACAGAGGTATCAGATGGAGCAACGATTTTTATCTTTTGTAGCATGTTTTGAAAAACACGACTGACCCCTGTTTCCCCTTTAAATAGAAACGTATTTTCTGAATGAGAAAAAAACAGTCGGTTCTGTTCTTTAACGATTTCTGATAAAAAGAAGCATCTTCCATTTCTACTGTAGTCCTCCTTTAATAAAGAAGGCATTTCCAAATCAATCTTGTACTTGTTATGTAATAACTCATGAAGGTTCATACCAATTACTTGGGGAAATCTTTCTCGGATGGGTTTACTTGCAGATAGAATTAGGTTGTTATGATTACAGACTATGAAGAGGTGATTTTTATGTGTTTCTGCTAGAATCAGTGCTTGTTGGATAAGGGCTACTTCTTGTTTATAAGACCTACTAGTGATTTCTTTTTCAATCGCATAAGAAATAGAAGTTACCATTCCAATCATAAAAGGATGGGAAGACTCGACTGGGCAAGAAACATCAATCACTCCTAACAATCTCCCATCTTCTTTAACGATTGGAGTGGCCGAACAGCTCCACTGATGAGAAGCAACCGAATAATGCTCTGGCCCATGAATGATTACTGGTTCTTTTGTTTGTAACGCTGTCCCAATTGCGTTAGTACCTACCTCCGTCTCCGTCCACCGCACACCTTCAACAAAATTTATTTTTTTCGCATTCGTTAACGTTCTTTCATTTCCAGACAAGGAAAGGACATATCCATCAGGGTCAACCAATAAGGCCATCATGCCCGATTCTTTTATCGGTTGATCCATTTTCTTTAAAAAAGGGGTAGCCAATTCGATAAGAAGAGCATGTTCCTCCTTTTTTGCACCTAATTCCTCATTGGTGAGTACATAGTGCGCTTTATTTAGATAAGGGTTCACTTTTTCTGTCTTACACCTGTACCACGACTCTAGGATTCTTTTATTTAATCGAGCTGAATCGAGCACACCTTCCTTTACAAAACGCTTCCAAGTATCAAAATAAAAGGTAGTATCCATGAAACCTCCTCTATCCATGATAAATTTTTCCACGTTTTTACCTGTGTAGGAATATATCTCCACCTATCATTATAGTAAAGGGTGTATTCGCTTTCAATAAGTAATCAGTCGTATATAGAAAATTCAAAAAATAAAGCCTTTGCGCTTATTACGCAAAGGCTTAGAGATTATTGTGATGGGTCTACTAAAATCTTAATCTGATTCTTACTCCTTGTTAAGGCATCAAACCCTTCATCGACTATTTGATTAAGGGAGATTTTTTTTGTAATTAGTCTTTCAGCTTCAATTTGGCTATTCGCTATCAATTGAATAACTTGGGGGAAAATATTACGATAAGCAATAATACTTGTCATCTTTCTCTCAGTTAAAATAAAGTTATTCACCGGAATAGTAGCTGGTTTTTCCCAAATGCTAATGTTTACTACATTCCCTTCGGCTTTCGTCGCTTGGATAGCTGTGTTAATTGTTGCATCAATTCCAGCCACCTCAAAGGCAACATCCACCCCTAAGCCATTCGTATAGCTTTTTATTTCTTCCACGGCATCCACTTCCATTGGATTGATGACCATATGAGCCCCTACTTGTAACGCTATTTCACGACGTTCAGGAGAAACCTCAACCGCAATAATCTGACTTGCTCCTGCTGCTTTCGCTGCTTGAATAACTAATAAACCGATTGGTCCTGTACCGATAACTGCGACAGAGTCCCCTATTCTCAGTTCACTTTGTCGAACTGCATGTACAGCTACAGCTGTCGGCTCGACAAGTGCAGCCTGTTCCCATGACATATGGTCAGGAATTTTATGAACCATTTTAACTGGGACGACACTGTATTCCGAAAAACCTCCAAGCCCACCAGAAAGACCTATGAACCCGAGCTGTTCACATACGTTATAATGTCCCTTTAGACATGAAGCGCACGTTCCACAGTTATAAATTGGTTCAACGCATACACGGTCCCCTATCTTGAAGCTGGTTACTTCATTACCTACTTCAACTATTTCACCAGCATACTCATGTCCCATCACAATCGGAGCTTGATCATCTGATAGGGGGTGCGGCTCTTCAACGGGTATAAAAATTGGCCCCGCTAGGTATTCGTGTAAATCCGACCCACAAATTCCACAATACGATACTTTTATTTTTACCTGATCTTTTTCAACAACAGGTTCAGGAATACTTTCCACACGTATATCTTTTCTGTTATACCAGAGAGCAGCTCTCATTCACATTCCTCCTATATTTTATACATGTACAGCATGACCTATGGCACTTAGCAAAGCTTCATGGATAGTCTCTGATAGTGTTGGATGAGCAGCTATGAAGTTCTCAAGAGAATCTGTTGTGAGTTCTGCATGCAGCATAACCGTCGCTTGGCCAATAAGTTCAGTGGCATGGACTCCAACAATGGACACTCCAATGACTTCACCGAAATCTGGTTCAACTAACACTTTTACTTTTCCTTGCTGCTTCCCCGTAATTAAAGCTTTTCCGTTTGCTGCAAAAGGAAACTCTCCAATCCGAATATCCCCGTATTGATCTCTCGCTTGCTTTTCTGTTAACCCAACACTGGCGATTTCTGGTGAAGTATAAATACAACGGGGGACGGCCCGATAATTTACTTCAACTTCCTCCCCGCTTGCTTGTAAGGCTGCCACTGTTCCTTCATGAAAAGCGATATGCGCCAACTGCACCCCGCCAATGACGTCACCACAAGCATAGATGTTCGGAATATTGGTTTCCATACGCTCATTCACCAAAATCCCTTGATGGGAAAACTCTAACCCGATATTTTCTAAGCCGAGGTTTTGCACTCTTGGCTTTCGACCGATCGATACAAGCACAAGATCTGCCGAAAGCTTTTGGATCCCTTCTTCATTTTCAAAAAGAACCATCTTGTTGTCCTTTTGTAAGTCCTTTACCGCTGTCGATGTGTGGATTATGACCCCGTCGTCTTGGAGCTTCTTATGTAAGACGGCAGCCATATCTTCATCTTCTCCTGGCAATAGCTGGCAAGACATCTCGATTATGGTAACGTTTGTCCCAAATCTACTATACACACTAGCAAACTCACAGCCTATTACACCTCCACCAATAATCACCATTGAAGCTGGAATTTCTTGAAGCGACATGGCGTGACTGCTGTGTAGAATCCATTCACCATCAAAAGGAGCAAAAGGCAGCGCAACAGGTTCCGATCCTGTTGCAATGATGATTTTGTCAGCTGAAACTTGTTGCTCTGTCCCCTCACCTTTTACCCTAACCGTATTACTCGTTATAAATGAAGCTTTTCCATTAATAACTTTCACCTTGTTTTTTCTCATTAAATACTGAATCCCTTGTACAAGTGTGGAAATTATTTGGTTTTTCCGATGCTGAATCCTTTGCCAATCAATCTCAATTCCGTCAGCTAAAAGTTGTATACCAAATTCACCAGCTTGCTGGACATGACTATACACATCCGCGCTTTCCAGGAGGGATTTCGTCGGCATACACCCTTCATTTAAACAAGTTCCTCCTAACGGGCCTTGGTCAATAAGAGATACCTGATGTCCCTGCTGGGCTGCTGTAATAGCAGCCACATAGCCAGCAGGTCCACCTCCAATAATCATAATCGTCGTCAATGAACTCCCTTCCTTCTAAAAAAGCATTGTAATTGGGTCTTCTAAAAACTTTTTCACGGTTTGTAAAAATGCAGCAGCCGGAGCCCCATCAAGAACTCGGTGATCAAACGTCAGACTGAGTGGTAAAATACTTCTTCTCTCTACGTTCTCATCAACAAATACTGGGGTATCATATACAGCACCTACACCGAGAATCCCAGCTTCAGGTGGATTTAACACAGGGGTAAAATGATCCACACCATATGCGCCTAGGTTACTTATCGTAAACGTGGAACCCTGCATCTCTTCATGACTAAGCTGGCCTTGTCTAGCTTTTGTTGCGAGGGTGTTAATGCTTTTTGATAAATCAATAAGCGTTAATTTGTCTGCTTCTCTAATTACAGGTACCACTAATCCTCGTTCAAGCGCAACGGCCATACCAATATGAACCTGTTTGTATACATGAATTTTGTCATCTATATAAGCGCTATTCATTTGCAGATGTTGTTGAAGTGAAAGCACTACTGCTCTAGCAATAAAATCCGTTATAGTTAGCTTATTGTCATAACGATGTTGAACCAGTTCTGCTGTTTCCTTCTGTAAGGTAATTACCTTCGTTACATCCACTTTCATGTTTAACGTAAGTTGGGCTGATTTTTGGAGGCTATCGTACATTCTTTCTGCAATGACCTTTCGAATTCCGGTAACAGGGATTTGTTGAATCTCCTCTACAGGTTTTACTGAAGTAGGTTCAGGTTCTTTAACCTGTTCTACTTTTGTCGTACGAGCTTGCTTCAAAACTTCTTGTACATCTTCCTTCGTAATTCTTCCACCTGGTCCGGTTCCTTGAATATTCTCAATATCTAATCCCCCAGCCTCAGCCATTTTTCTAGCAACAGGGGAAATTTTTATTCGATCGCGAGCTGCTCTCGTCTGTTGTTTAGGCTCGGTTTGTTCGAACTTCACAGAAGTAACTTTTTTTCCTTCTGTTTCTTGAATTTTCGTGACCGTGGCTATTTGTTCTCCTGGATTTCCGATATAACAAATGACTGTACCGGGCGGAACTCCTTCACCTTCAGGAACCGCAATTTGTAATACGGTTCCTTCTGCTGGAGACTCAACATCAATTTCAATTTTTTCGGAGCTTACACTGGCAATCGGTTCACCTTTTCCGACCGCATCACCAACTGTTTTGTTCCATACGGAAACAGTCCCTTCTTTCATAGCCATTCCCAGTTTGGGCATTACGACTTCTACCGCCATGATTTTCTCTCCTTCCAGCTCTCTATCTATACTTCGATTGGTGTACCTAATAATTCAGACACCACTTTGACCACACGTTCTGGCTTCGGTAAATAAATGTCCTCTAATGGAGGCGAGAATGGTACTGGAGTATGCGGTGCAGTGATCCGTTTAATTGGTGCATCAAGGGTATCAAAACCTTTATCTCCCACAAGCGCTGCGATATCTGTTGCAATACTACATCTTGGATTTGCTTCATCAATAACAATAAGTCGATTTGTTTTAGCGACCGACGAAAGAATCGTTTCTTCGTCTAATGGTGAAAGACATCGAGGGTCTACGACTTCCACTTCAATTCCTTTTGCTGCAAGTGTGGCTGCAGCCTCTAATGCGGTATACACCTGTTTCCCAATTGCAACGATCGTTACGTCAGAACCTTCGCGTTTGATATCTGCTTTTCCTAATGGAATCGTATAATATCCATCTGGAACATCACCTGTCATGTTATAAAGTGTTTTATCCTCAAAAAAGATGACTGGGTCATTATCTTCAATGGAAGCAAGCAATAATCCCTTGGCTTCATATGGGGTAGTTGGAACAACCACCTTCACGCCTGGAATCGCAGTAAACAGTGCATATAAACTTTGAGAATGCTGGGCTGCAGCTCTAAAACCTGCTCCATGCATCGTCCGAATCGTAACGGGCACCTGTGCTTTCCCACCAAACATATAACGGAACTTCGCTCCCTGATTTAATACTTCATCTAAACAGCTTCCGATAAAGTCATTAAACATGAGCTCCGCAATTGGTCTGAGTCCTGTGGAAGCCGCTGCCATGGCTGCCCCCATATAACCAGCTTCCGAAATTGGAGTATCTAAAATTCGGTCACGACCAAATTCCTGAACAAGCCCTTTTGTTACTCCTAGTACACCGCCCCATGCATCTTCGTCCTGTAGATGGTCAACTTGCGCTCCTCCAGCAACATCCTCACCCATTAAAATGACATTTTCATCTTTTCGCATCGCTAGTTTCATAGCCTCATTGATTGCAGCTGACATACTTAATTTTCTTGTCATGATTGATTCCTCCTTTTATATGGATCATAGTAATTAATAAGACACATACACATCGGTTAATAAATCAGAGGCGTTAGGATATGGACTATCTTCACTAAACTTCACCGCTTGTTTTACTGCTTCTTCAACCGATTCTTCTAACTCAACTAATTCCTTTTCCGCTAAAATCTGTTCGCTTGCAATATAATTTCTAAAGAGCGAGATTGCGTCTTTTTCCGTCTTATGCTCTAACTTTTCTTGTTCTGTTTTGTATTTTTGAGCATCCCCTTCGAAGTGCCCGTAATTACGATACGTTACGCACTCAATAAGAGTAGGACCTTCCCCCCGTCTTGCTCTTTGGACTGCTTCTTCAGCCGCTTGGTAAACGGCAAGAACATCCTTCCCATCGACTTTAATACCAGGAATGTTATATCCACTCGCACGATCAACAATCGATTTACAGCTGGATGCGTAGGAAAAAGGAGTGGCTTCTGCATAGCCATTATTTTCAGCGACAAACACAACAGGAAGCTTCCATATTGCAGCTAGATTAATGCCTTCATGGAAAGTCCCGTGGTTTTGAGCACCATCCCCAAAGAAGCAAACGCTTACATTTTTAGTCTTTTTATACTTAGCCGTGAGAGCCGATCCACAAGCGAGTGGAAATCCGCCACCAACAATTCCATTGGCACCAAGCATCCCTTTATCAAGATCGGCAATATGCATAGAGCCGCCCTTACCTCTACATAATCCTGTCACCTTTCCATAAATTTCAGCCATCATACCATTCAAATCGCATCCTTTAGCAATACAATGACCATGCCCACGATGAGTGCTTGTAATGCTATCTTTATCATTTAAATGGGCACATACCCCAACAGCTACAGCTTCTTCTCCAGCATATAAGTGAACAAACCCCGGCAAGATCCCTTGTGCAAATAACTCATGAACCCTGTCCTCAAAATTGCGAATCTCTAACATCTTTTGATACATCCACTGTGCTTTTTCCTTAGTTAAAGCCACATCTTTGCTTTCCAATGCTCTCATTTATTCCAACCTCCCAGGAAAAATTCATTACACTATTTTTAATGCAAGAACTGTGCCAACATGAAAAGCCAATACTTTAGGGGTTTCAAAATGAAATCAGAGATAAAAAAAGAGACAAAGTGAGACATATGTCTCGTTTTGTCTCTCTTTGATTCCTTTTTCTGTGTACAAAAAAATCTCACTAGTGAAAAGCTCTCCGTGCGATTTAATTTAATTTTTTCAGATTAAATCGTTTGAATTTCCTTTTATAACCTCTCCCAAATCGTGGCGATTCCTTGTCCTCCACCTATGCAGACAGCTGATGCTCCATATTTCCCAGCACTTCTTTGCAATTCATAAGCTAGAGAAAGAGTAATTCTCGTCCCACTAGCAGCAAGTGGGTGCCCTAGAGCAATCGCACCACCATTTACGTTTCCAATTTCAGGATCAAACCCCAGCTCTTTTTGACAAGCAAGATACTGTGCCGAGAATGCCTCATTGATTTCGATTAAGTCCAAATCCTTCAGTGTAAGGTTTGCTTTTTGCAATGCGCTCTGAATAGCCGGAACAGGTCCAATCCCCATATATTTTGGTTCAACACCAACGACCGCCCACGATAATAGTCTTGCAATTGGCTTTAATCCTTTTTCGGCGGCAAATTCACTAGAAGTGACAATAACTGATGCTGCCCCATCGACCATCCCACTTGCATTTCCCGGCGTGACAATTCCATTCTCTCTAAAACGAGGTTTTAACTTCGCAAGCTTCTCCATGCTTGTTTTTCGGACATGTTCATCCTGATTAACGATTTTGCTTCCTTTTCTTTCTTTTGCTACAACTGGAACAATTTCTTCTGTCATATATCCTTTTTCGATTGCGGCTAGAGCCCGTTCATGACTGGTATGTGCATGACTGTCAGCCTCTTCCCGAGAAATGCCATATTTTTCAGCTAAATTTTCTGCTGTATCAGCCATCGTGCAGTCACCAACGGTATCGTATAATCCGTCCCATACCCAGTCTTCAATGCCTGGGCCCCCAAGCGGACTACCCCACCTCATCCCTGGAATAACATGAGGAACATTACTCATACTTTCTGTTCCACCAGCAAGTACAGCCTTTGCTTCATTCGTCATAATATATCGGGCTGCTGTGATAATTGCTTCAACACCGCTTCCGCATAAGCGATTGATTGTTAAAGCTGGAACATGTACAGGTAATCCAGCCTTTAAACCAATATGCCGAGCCAAAATATGTGCATCCTTACTTGATTGTTGAACATTTGCGAAGACGACCTGATCAATATCTTCAGGATTAATATTCGCTTTTAGAATTGCTCCTCGGGCTGCTTCCACCCCTAAATCGGTAGCTGATATACCTCTAAAGGTACCTGCAATTTCTGTAAATGCTGTCCGTGCCCCATCTACCAAAACGATATTGCTCATGTTTAACAACTCCTTTTAAAAACGATCATTTGAAAACGATCAAATTAACAATAATAACGCTCTTTCTCTATTACAACATCAGCAATTCTCCGTTTGATCAACACATTATTTTCTGAACTGCTCATGATCAAACGACTAGCAAATCGAGAAAAGATTTCTTCATCTCCAAAATGGTTAATCATGTTTAATGCCCTCAGTGCAATCTGTTGAGAAGTTTCATGAGTATATACTTTAGTACAATCAAGCTTCTGTCTGTTCTTCTCCTCACCCAATCTCATGATTAATTTTTCTGTTCTTAAAATAGCGCTTTCAATAGCGTAAATAGTAATAACCATATCAGCAAGGAATGCTGCAATTTCTTGCTCTATTTGAAAATTACTAAGGTTATTCTTATTTATAGACTGAATAGCAGCATGAAATAGTTTTTTCATTAATTGAAGAATCTGTCTTTCATGTTGAAGTAACCCATTTTTCCACTCATCGCCTTCAGATAAATCTGCATGGTTTTTAAAGACAGTGGTGGCAATGAGTAGTCTATTAATTTCATTTGTTCCCTCAAAGATTCGATTAATTCTAGAGTCACGATACAGTGTTTCAATTTCATTCTCTGTCATATAACCGTAACCACCGTGAATCTGAACCGCTTCATCAACAATTTCATCTAAAGCTTCTGTAGACATGACTTTATTAATCGAACACTCTACTGCATAAAGTGCAATTGTAGTTGCAAAATCATCCCCGTTTTTTTTCATATAATCGAAGCCTTCTTCCATCATTCCCGCTGTTCTATAGATAGCACTTTCATTGACATACGTTTTAATTACCATATCAGCCACTTTATTCTTAATTAGATTAAAGGCAGAAAGACACTGACCAAATTGCATGCGTTGGTTGGCATATTTTACTCCCAGTTCAATAGCTCGTTTAGCTGTACCGAGTGATGTTGCAGAAATCTTATGACGGCCGATGTTCAGTACATTAAAAGCAATTTTATGGCCCCGACCTACTTCTCCAATAACATTTTCAATAGGAACTCGTACATTTTCTAAAATAAGTGATCGAGTAGAAGACCCTTTAAGCCCCATCTTCTTTTCTTCTGCACTTGTAGAGACACCCTTAAAGCTCTTTTCAACAATAAAGGCGGTAAACTGTGTCCCATCCACTTTCGCATACACGATAAAAATATCAGCGAACGCAGAATTTGTAATCCATTGTTTTTCCCCATTTAATACATAATAATTTCCACACTGAGATAAGACGGCTATTGTTTTCACACTCATTGCATCTGTACCTGAAGATGGTTCTGTCAAAGCATAAGCAGCAATTTTTTCCCCGCTCAAAATATCTGGGAGATACGTATCTTTTTGGGAATTCGTTCCAAAATAAGCAATAGGTAATGCTCCAATCCCGGTTTGACCTCCAAAGGTAATAGCAAACGAACGACCAAGTGCCATCTTTTCAGAAATAATGGTTGCACTAACCTTCCCTAATCCAAGACCTCCATCTTCCTCTGGAATATCTGCACGAATAAGACCTAGTTCACCGGTTTTTTTCATTAATGAAACGGTTTCCTCAAACTCCTGATTTTCAATTTTTTCTAACTTTGGATAAACCTCGTTCATGACAAATTTACTTGCCAAATCTGCTAGCATTTGATGTTCATCATGAAAGTCCTCTGGTGTAAGAATGTCCCCTAGTAATCTACCAGTATATAAAAATGGATGATTTCCCCTCTTTTCAACAAGCATTTAACTATCCCTCCATTGCTTTAACTTGAGATACCATTTTTTCACGAATATAGTCTGGGATAGTTTGGGCTTTTGGTTTACCAGCAAAAGAGGCCCATGCACGGACGCCATAACCTTCGGCAACAATTTGGCCTTCTTTTATAAAAACATGTTTAATTTTAAAGACTTTGTTATGCAACTCTTCTATGGAGCTTTGTACAACAATATGGTCTTCAAACACGAGGGGGCTCTTGAATGCACAATTCGCCTCTAACAGAGGTACCCCAATTTGCTGTTCTGCAAAAAGCTTTGAAGAAGGATAACCTATTTTTGTAAAAAAAGCATGTGTTGCTTCATCCATCCATTTAAAGAAATTTGGATAATAAACGATACCTGCCGCGTCCGTATCTCCCCAACGTACTTGAAAATGATACTCCGATTTCATAATCCTTACCTCCTTTAACTTTGAATAGTAGGATTACTATTACTTATTTCTTCACGAAGCCTTATTTTTTGAATTTTTCCACTTGCTGTTACCGGGAATTTATTTGTGAAAGTTACTTTTTGAGGGACCTTATATAAGGCAATATGGTTCTTTATATAATTGATGATTTCTTCCTCCGTACACTCTTCGCCACTTTTCAATTGAACAACCGCACACACTAATTCTCCTAGGGTGTCGTCAGGTAAACCTACAACTGCAGACTCTACTATTTTTGGATGCCTTGCGAGTACAGACTCAATTTCTTGTGGGTAAATATTAAGTCCACCCCGAATAATCATTTCTTTTTTTCTACCAACAAATTTTAAATAGCCTTGATCATTAAGAGTGCCAAGGTCACCTGTATAGTACCAATTCTCATGATCGATCACTGCTGCTGTATGCTCTGGCATTTTATAATAGCCCTTCATTGTGCCAAAACTCTTAATCGCGATTTCCCCTTTTTCTCCAGGCGCCAACGCCTTACGGTTACTATCAACAATTCTTAACTCTACTCCAGGAATTGGCTTTCCTAGTGTTTCTGTAATATTCTTTTCGTTATCATCGTAAGGAGTCATTGTAACGGTAACCGTCTCAGTGATTCCAAATGATTGGCAAAGGTTAATTCCCATGCGATTCCGAATTTCTTTCACCTTTGATGGTGGAATAGGGGATGCTCCTACAACACCAGTTCGTAGCGAAGACAAATTATAGTGATCGAAGTTTTCCACTTCTAGTAGTTTAATAAACATGGTTGGTACGCCATTTAAAATCGTTACTTTTTCCTGTTCAATTAAACGGAGCATTTCAGTTGGTTGGAACTTCTCTAATAAAACGATACGAGAACCTGTGAAGGCAGCGCAAAACAAATTAACTGCCATACCAAATATGTGAAATAAAGGAGCTGGAAGAATTTGTACATCTTTTTCGGAGTAAAAGAGTTCCACACCCATTGTATTAGCAGATTGTACAACACTACGATGAGTAACCATGACGCCTTTTGGAACTCCCGTCGTACCAGAGGTATATAAAATGCAAAATACGTCCTGATCTACATCTATTGGTACTTCGCCAAGATTGATAGATTCCTCGTTCATGATTTCGTGAAAGGATAAGAGTCCTTCCCAACAAAAACGGACGGTAATAACCTCATCTAATACAAACAGAACCTCTCTCAACCCAAAATTGTGGTTAAATTCTTCAGAGACAATGATTACTTTTGGCTCAGAATTTTTCAGTATATGGTTCACTTCATGAGCTTTATATTTAGGATTAAACGGGACAAGGATAGCACCAATTTTTGCTACGGCAAAAAAAATAACAACTGTTTCGTACCAATTGGGTAAGGATACTGCAACTCGGTCCCCTTTATTTACCCCTCGTTTCGTTAAAGCCACTGCGAATTTATCAACATCACTTTTTAACTGTGAGTAAGTGACTGCTCTTTTCAAATCAAATAATGCTTCATTTTGACCATAATTTTTTGATGAAGACTCCAAAATTCCATATACCGTAAATAGATTACGATCTTTTCCCACTCTTTTCATCACCCCTCAAAAAAACATTTTTTTTTAATGAAGTATCCATATTTTTTATGGATACTTCATTTGATACAATCTTTCCTTACTTTCCTGCAAAAATTGGTTTTCTCTTTTCTATAAATGCTTGTAATCCTTCCTTTCGATCCTCTGTTGAGAAAGCGTTTGCAAAACAAGTGCTTTCAATAATTAAACCAGATTCAAGATCCGTGTTCCCTCCAGTATTAACGGCTAATTTTAACATTTGTAGAGCCACTGGTGGTTTTTGGGCTAACTTTAGAGCCCATTCCTGTGCTATATCAAGTAAGTCTTCAGGCGGGACTACTTTGTTAACTATGTTTAGTTCTAAGGCACGGTAGGCATCAAACATCTCTCCAAAGTAAAGAAGTTCCTTCGCTACTCCCTGACCAACAATTTTTTGCAAACGCTGTGTGCCGCCCCCACCAGGAATAATACCAAGACCTACTTCAGGGAATGCAAACTTAGCTTTACTTGAACTAATCCGTAAATCACAAGCAAGTGCTAGCTCTAATCCCCCACCAAGAGCTAGACCATTTATTGCTGCAATAACAGGCTTTGTTAAATTTTCAATTTTTGAAAAAACCATTCTTGAAATTTTGTTCATCTTATTAATTCCAACAAGGCCAAGGTTAGCCATTTCATTGATATCAGCACCTGCAACAAATGCTTTTTCTCCACTTCCAGTAAGGATAATTGCCCGCACCTCATCATTTGCCTCAAGCTCAGCAAATATAGTATTTAATCCTTGAAAAACTTTTGTATTCAAGGGATTTACAGGTGGTCGGTTAATTGTAACAACAGCCACATTTTTGTTAATCTCACATAGTAAAAATTCATAACTCATTCTCTTTTCCTCCATTCATTATTCGTAATCGTAAAATCCTGCACCTGTTTTCTTCCCATATCTTCCTGCTCGAATAATTTCCTTTAATAGAAGTGGTGGTGCATAAAAATTGTTATTAAACTCTTTTTTAAAATACTCCATTACATGGTAACCGATATCTACTCCAGCAAAATCTTGAAGCTCAAATGGCCCCATTGGGTAATTCAATCCCAGTTTCACTGCTTTATCAATATCTTCATAAGAGGCCACTCCCTCTTGAACTAGTTTGATCGCTTCGATAAACTGTGGAAGCATAATACGATTTACAATAAATCCTGGTGAGTCTTTTTTTACTTCAACTGGTTCTTTTGCTAGTTTTATAGATAGGGCTTTCAATTCTTCTACCGTTTCATCACTAGTCTTATATCCACGTACCACTTCAACTAGCTTCATGATTTGTGCAGGATTAAAAAAATGCATTCCTGCTACTCGTTCAGGACGAGTGGTTGCCGATGCAATCTCAGTGATTGACATAGAGGATGTGTTTGTCGCGATAATGACACCTTCACGGACAATTTGATCGAGGCTTGAGAATACTTCCTTTTTTAAAGTTAAATCCTCGATAACCGCTTCAATTACGATATCAACATCCTTCAAATCCTCTAATTGAGTGGTTGTTTGTATACGACTTAATGCTTCTTGTTTCTGTTCTTCTGTTAATTTTCCTCTTGAAACACTTTTATCCATAAACTTACTCATTCGATTTAAAGCGTTTTCTAAAAATCGCTCCTCAATATCTCTTAATACAACATTGAATCCATTAATTGCAGCTAGGTTTGCAATACCCGTCCCCATGGATCCAGCTCCTACAACACCGATTGTTTGAGTGGTCATTGTCGCAACTCCTTTTTTTGAATTTTTAATAATTTCTGTAAATTTATTATAACTAATAATGATTGTTTCCTTGTACCTACACTATGTAGGAAAATACTTATGATTTTTCGTCGTATTATAGTAAAGAATTTATCTTCTTATAAAACCTTATATTTTTATTTTTGCGTAACCCGAAATACTATACTGTCAACTATCAATTTATACGAAAAACTACTTTTTTTTCCCTCTTTAATGACCTTATTTTTCAAGATAAATACACTTATATTTAGCATAAGGTTTCTAATCCTATAACGATCTATAAATTCTTTATAAGGAAAGGAGGATGTTATTAAATTCAACAAATCTGAAAGCGTTTTAATGATAGATTTAATAACTAGGAGGAATGACTAATGAATTTTAAGAAAAGGACCTTTTTCATTACGGTTTTATTAACACTTCTTCTTTCTACTTCAGTTATTGCAGGTGCCTTAAACAGCACAAGTAAACAGCTAGAGGTACCCATTCAAAAATTATCTGTTAGCTTAATTTCTGATGTTGTTTATTCTCAACCATCTATTTTTGGATATCCAAATTATCCATTAGAAATGGATATTTTAAAACCTAATAGTAAAGATCAGCTCCCAGCAGTTGTATTTATTACTGGTGGAGGGTTTATGGCAGCTAACAAAGACAATTATTTGCAACAAAGAATGGACATTTCTGAAGCTGGGTATGTTGTTGCTAGTATTGAATATAGGGTAACTCCTCAGAGTACTTTCCCTGCACCACTAGAAGATGTTAAGTCTGCTATTCGCTATTTACGTGCCAACGCTGAAAAGTATGGAATCGATCCTAATCAAATTGCTGTCATGGGTTCTTCTGCAGGTGGATATCTTGCTGCATTAGCAGGTACAACAAATGATATAAAAGAGTATGACAAGGGTGATTTCCTCGATGAAAGCAGTAAAGTCAATGCCGTTATAGATTTGTACGGACTTTCAGATTTAACAAAAGTAGGGGAAGGATATTCGGAAGAAGTGCAAGAAATTCATAAGTCTCCTTCAGCCCCGGAAGCTATGTGGGTTAATGGGGCAGCAGTATTTGGACCGGGCGGTTCCATTCTTGACAATCCTGACAAGGCTACAAAAGCAAATCCAATTTCTTATGTAACAAAAGATGACCCTCCTTTCCTACTAATGCATGGTGATCAAGACACGCTAGTTTCACCGAATCAAACACATATTCTCCATGAAGCATTAATAAATAAAGGGGTAGATTCAACTCGTTATGTTGTAAAGGGTGCTGGTCACGGTGGAGATGTATGGGCTCAGCCAAAAATTGTTAATCTTATAATTGACTTTTTAGATTCACATTTAAAGGGAAAAGAAAATAAATAGTTAGAAAAACGGCCAATAATCTTATTAAAAGACTATTGGCCATTTTTTAGATTGCAACTTTCATCTTAATAAGACGTTTCTCTCTATTTCTTGCCCATACATATCATGAAGTTTTAAAGCTAGCATTAGATTAAATCTCACTTCTGCATCACTTAACTGGACATCTAATAGAGATTCTATTCTTTCAAGGCGATATAGCAAAGAACTTCTATGTATATAAAGCTCTTCAGCTGTATTTTTAACATTCCCATTATTTTGCAGAAACGTATGAAGAGTATTGCAAAGATCGGTATTTTTCCCTTCTGAATAAGATAGGAGCCGTCCAAGTTGTTTACTTACAAACAGGGCAACTTCCATGGAGTAGTTCAAGTGATGAAGGATCGCATATGAGCCAAGTTCATCAAATAGCATATAACCTTTTAGACGTAATCGGCTGTTGACAATATTTAGTGCCTGAATGGCTTGCTGATAACTTAAAAAGTAGTCTTGTATGTTACTTGTCTTTCCTCCAATCCCCATAAACACTTTGCACCTTATATTGGTTTCTCCCACCCACTTGTTGATCTTCGTATAAAGTAATTGCCAAAATTTTTCCGATTGTGTACCTTCATTTTCACATGGAATTATTAACACATTTTTCTCCTCATGGGTTGCCGTTATGATGGCATGATCCTTTTCTAGTAAATGTGATTTAATATAATCCCATACAAGGTTCTTTTTCGACTGTTGCTCAAAAAGGTTGGATCCTTTTACTTCATCTTGATCCAAAATTATAGACAAAACGCATAGTTGATGGCTTTGAAAAAGGTCCCATTGAAAAACATTTGCAAACTGTAAAATCCCCTCTTTATCTTCTATTTGTTTAGATAATAATTTACTAATAAAACTATCTTTTGTCTGTTCTTTTGCATCTAGTACGATTTTTTGCTTAATAAATTGGAGTGAATATATATTACGAGCAAGTTCAATCGTTAAACGATCAATCTCATCCATTTCTTGACCCAATCTGCGTACGGCAAGATATCCTAGTAAACTTCCTCCCCCATGTACCATCAAGAACGAAAAAAAGGCGGAGGGATCGTCTGAATCCTTAATTAAAAAGTAGTCTGGACTACTTAATTTCCCCTTTTCTTTTTGCACAATTTCGGTAAGTTGATCGAGAAGCTGAACCTGATTGATTCTATTATTCATATGGACTGAAATTGGCTGCAAAAAACGATCAAATAAAATCACTGGATTTTGAAATAGATTCGAAAGCATTGAGGTAATGCCATCAAAACCATCCACTTCTATTGTTTCTTTTACAAGCGCTTGTTGGAAATCTAAAAGAAATTGGAGGCGATTTTTATGCTCCTTCTCACTGTTAAATAGTCGTGCATTTTCTAAAATGGTCGCTACATGGTTAGATAATAGCTCTAATAGTCTTAAGTCATTTTCCGTAAAAACATCTTCTTTATTGTTCTCGATATGCAATACTCCAATTGTACGTAATTCTATGATTAAAGGGATGGTTAGTTGAGTGCCTCCAGGCTTCTCGAGAAATGGAAAATATTTATTCAGCATATAATTATCTTCAATCATAATTGTATCAGGATGTTGTTTCTCTCCATAGGAAGGCGGTTGGAATATAAAACAATTTTGCTTTTCGTCATATAAATAAATACAAGCAAAATCAGCATTTGTTCCTTTTCCAGCTCTTAATGTTAACTCTGCAATGTGCTTTTCAATAGGAGCATTAAGAGAAAGGTTTTTGCCAATCCATTCAATCCCTTCGATCTTTTTTAACTGTGATTTCTTTTCCCTAGCCATTTCCATTGCCACAGCAATATCTTTTCCAAATTCTTCAAAAGGAGCCTCCATTTCTAATAGTGGAACATAGTTTAGGAACCCAATGATACAAAAACCTAAATTGGAATCGCTTTCATACAAAGGAACAGTAAACCATGTTTTTATTTTTGCCTCTTTAAGTACTTTAGATAAATTACAGGTTTCAGGAGGATCAGCGTTTTCATTCGTTAGGCTTTGTCGGAGAAGTCTGCTAGAGCAATACTTTTGTTCAAGGGGAAAATAATTGGTCAGTTCTGGTACGTTTCCACTCCAAGCTTTTGTCACAAAGGTTCCTGTTTCATTTAAAATAACCCCTACAAAATCACAATATAGCTCACTTTGAAACGAAGCTGTCAAATATTGTAGTACTTCCTCTTCAGTATCAAACTTTACTAGTTGTCTGGCAGTTGATCGTAAATGATTTTCTAATTTTTTCATAAGGCGATCTTTTACTGTATTTGGCATAGCTCATTCCCCTCATTTTAAAATTACTACTTTTATAATAAATCTATAAAAAACTATTAATTTTCGAAAACAAAAAATTTTCAAAATTTACTAACTAAAAATACTATACTCCTTTTTTAGTAAACAGTAAAATCCCATAGATTACTCTTTGGGATTAATAGCTGAAACTTTTCTATCTATTTATTTATCTTCTATTCGTCGTTTTTTCTTATGCTCCTGCTGACTTAATGCCAATATAAGCTGAGATCACCTGAGGATTAGAGCTTATTTCGTCTCTTGTTCCATTTATAATCATTCTTCCCTGATCAATGACGTAGGCTTGGTCACACACTTTAAGTGCAGCTTTCACATTTTGTTCTACTAATATAACCATTGTTCCTAAATCCTCTTTAATTATCATTAATGTATCAAGTATTTCATTTACTATTTTCGGCGCAAGACCCATGGAAGGTTCATCTAGAAGGATGATTTTAGGATTTGACATCAATCCCCTACCAATGGCTAACATTTGCTGTTCCCCACCACTTAAATTTCCACCAAGGTTTTTTAAATGTTTCTTTAAACCAGGGAACATATCAAGTATTTTCGTTAAATTTTCTTCTGCTAGCTTCTTCTCCTTATAATATTTCGAAAACATTCCAAGCAATAAATTTTCCTTTACAGTAAGGTTAGAAAAGATTTGTCTGCCTTCCGGAACGAGACTTAAGCCTTTTTCAACTACCTTATTAGCTGGATAGCCGCTTATAACTTCATTTTCAAGAGTAATCGTTCCAGATGTTGGCCGATAAAGTCCAGCAAGCGTATTTAACAGCGTACTTTTCCCAGCACCGTTTGCACCGATAATTGAGACAATTTGTCCTTTTTCCACCTGAAAATAGATCTCATGAAGAATTTTTATTTTTCCAATATGGGTACTTACGCCATCAACCTTCAGCATTAGACAACCTCCTCTCCTAGATAGGCAGCAATTACCTTTGCATTTTGTTGTATTTCTTCAGGAGTTCCTTCCGCGATCTTCTTTCCAAAATCAAGGACGATTATACGATCAGCAAGCTCCATCACCGTCGCCATCTTATGTTCAACAAATAAAAAGGAACTACCTTCTGATTTCAACTTTTTAATATAACCTGCCATTCGACTGGTTTCGTAATCATTCAAACCTGCCATTGGTTCATCTAACATAATTAAATCTGGTTTATAAACAATGGCTCTTGCAAACTCCAACTGCTTTTGAAGGCCATATGATAACTGGCCTGCCTGATCGAACATTAATTCTTCTAGGCCCACTAAATGAATCGCATCTAATGCTAGGTCATAGGCAATTCTTTCATCTTTTAAAACCCTTGGGAGTCGGAAGGCAACATTCACGACATTGGTTTTCAACCTGACATGAGCACCCATCATTACATTTTCAAGGACAGTCAAATTGTGAAAAATTTGTAAATTCTGGAATGTCCTTGATATCCCTAAGTGAGCTAGTTGGGGAATCTTTTGTCCTGTCAATTTATTTCCTTTGAAGTTTACTTCTCCATTTGTCGGAGAAAGAAAACAAGAAATCATATTAAATAAAGTTGTTTTGCCTGCACCGTTTGGTCCAATGACTGCTACGATTTCTCCAGCTCCTACATCAAAACTGATATCAGAGACCGCTGTAACTCCACCAAATTGTTTTGTTAATCCCCTTACTTCAAGTAGTTTTGACATGACCTATTAAACTCCTTTTTGAGAAATCATATCTTTATGAGCCTTTACACTTACTTTCTTTTTGTGCTTAAGCTTTTGAATCGGTTTCGAAATAACATGCATCAGCCCTTTTGGTAAAAACATCATAATCAAAATAATAATTAATCCGTAGACAACAATCTCCACTTCTCCACTAATGCCAAAATAAGTGTGTCCTACAAAGCGAATGATCTCATTCAAAAACATAATAACTGTTGTTCCTAGAATCGCACCCCAAACGGAGCTTGCGCCTCCAACCATTACCATAATTAAAAACAAAATTGATTTTGTTATATAAAATGTAGGTGGAGCAACAAAGGTAATATAGTGTGCATACATACTTCCTGCTAGCGATGCAAAAGCAGCACTTAATGCAAAAATAGCAACTTTATAATTCTCCACTTTCACTCCAAGTGTCTCTGTTGCTATTTCACTGTCATGAATACTTCTTAACACTCTACCTACATGAGAGCGGACGATATTTAGTGATAATAATAGAACAAGTAAAGCAGCCCCCCAAACAAAGAAGTAGAAAAATAATTTATCTGTAAGCGGTACTCCAAATAAAGACAAGGAGGGTATGCCTATTAAACCAGCTGCTCCGCCTGTCAACTGATTCAGACCTAATATTAAAATATAAAATATGATGTTAATTCCAAGTGTTGCAAGAGCTAAAAAATGACCTTTCAATTTTAAAATTGGTATTCCAATTATATAAGCGATAAAAAAAGTTGTAACCATTCCTATAATAAGTGCTAACCAGGGAGAAAGCTGAAAACTAGTAGTTAACACACCCGACGTGTAAGCTCCTATTCCAAAGAAGGCTGCATGCCCGAGGGATATTTGTCCTGCATAGCCAATTAACAGACATAAACCTAGAGAAACGATTGAATAGATTCCTATTAAAATTAAAATGGTAAAAATATACGAAGATTTTACTACGAAAGGTAAAATCAAAATAAGCCCCACTAAAAATAGGAAAGGTTTCAATCGATTTCCATATAAGACTTTTTCCAGCTTCGACATATATATTCCCCCCCTACTAAACTCTTTCACCTGAAGCTCTTGCAAATATTCCATTCGGTTTAAAAAATAAAACAAGGATCAGTACGAGAAATGTTATCGCATCACTATAAAACGTGGAGATAAAACCTCCAGAAAAGGTTTCCAACAAACCGACAAGTAAAGCACCTGCTACAGCCCCTGGAATACTATGCATTCCACCAATGACCATCCCAACAAATCCTTTAACACCAATTAGAAATCCCATTTCATAAGTTGCGTCAGTAATAGGGGTAATCAAAATACCAGCAATTGCCCCTAATGCGGCAGCCAAAGTGAAAGCCAAGGCTGACATGGTACTTGTATTTATCCCCATAAGTTTTGCGGCACGTGGATTCTTTTCACAAGCTCTTAATGCGGAACCGATATAGGTTTTTTCAAAGAATACGTATAGTACAGCTAACAGGATCAATAAAACGATGAAAATAAAAATACTTTGTGGGTTGATAACAGCACCCATAAAATGAATAGGTTCCATTTTAATTAAGGGAGCAAGTTGCTTCGGATTGGTCCCCCATATAATTAATCCCATCCCCTTTAAGAAGGTGGAAATTCCTATTGTAATAATGATTAAGATAATGACTGATGTATTTCTAGCATGTAGAATAGCCGTACGTTCCACTATTAACCCTATGGTAGCTGAGATAAGGATAGCTAAAATAATAGATGCATACATTGGTAGCCCTGCATTCACAAAAGTAATACAAGTCAGCGCACCAATCATCGCAAATTCACCCTGGGCAAAGTTTAATATTCCGGTAATGTTATAGACAGTCACAAAACCGATTGCTAGTAAAGCATAGATACTTCCAACTGTTAGCCCCGTTACGATATATTGCATGAGTAATTCCATGGAGGTACTCCTTTCTTAATACCAATGGCAGAACCTATGTTTCTGCCATTGGTCTTTTTTATTCTTACGGTTTAGATACTCTATAAAAAACAACGTTGGAACTATTCTACTCATAATACTTCCATTCATTATTCTCAATACCAAGAACTGAAAATCCATCTTCATAAGGTCCTACATAATCGGATTGTAATTCGAATGAACCCGTTAACCCAGAGTACTTATTGACTTCTGTCTGTAAGTAATTATGAATATCTTCAGAGGTAGTATTTCCTGCTTTAATCGCCTCAATTAATAGATTGAACCCATCCGCTGCATGTGCGGTAAAATTATCAGGATCACTATTAAACATTGTACGATAATCCTCACGGAACTTTTCTAATCGGTCTTTTTGCTCTCCATTTGGTAACTGATCAACAACACTTAATTTACTACCAATTACGTAGATATTTTCATTATTATCTTTCACTTGGTCTAAGAACCCTTTATTTGCAGAGGCAGAAGATTGAATCATAGGGATATCAAACCCGAGAGCTTTAAAATTACGAGCTACGATTCCAGCACCTGGTGTTCTTGACCAAACGATTACAGCCTCCGGATTCTCTTTCCGAATATTTGTTAATTGAACCGTCATATCCGTAGCAGTTGCATCAAATTCCTCATGTGCCACGATTTTTATGTCATTTTCTTTTGCTACCTTTTCAAAGGAAGGGAGACCTTCTACCCCAAACCCATCACGGGCATTAATCCAGGCTACTTTTGAAATATTATTTTCTTTTAAGAATTTAATTATTAAGCTCGCATTCGTTAAGTTACTTGGTGCCATTTGAAAAATATCTTTCGCTTCAGGATTAACAGGAGCCACAGTCATTAATGGTATTCCCGCACTAGAAATCTTTGGTAAGATTGCCATTGAGGTACTAGCTTGAGTAGCACCTACAACCGCAACTACCCCTTCTGAGATTAATTTGTCTGTAGCAATTACAGCTTTTGTATCGTCCGTTTCATAGTCTTGCATAATAATTTCAATTTTCTTTCCATTGATTGATCCTGCTTCATCTAATTGCTTCTGGATGAGCTTCACATAATTCGCCTGAGTTTTTCCTAAAGTAGACGCAGGACCGGTTTCGGCAAAAATAGCTCCAATTTTTATAACCTCTTTTTCACCGTCACCATCTTTTTTATCATTACTGCTAGAAGTTTCCGTGTTACAAGCAGACAAAGCTATGACTAAAATTAACATCAAACTAAACGAACAAATAGATTTACAAAACTTTTTCATCTTTAGTCCCCCTTTTAATCATGTTTAATTGCAACATACCGAATCTCCTATAACCCAGAAAGTAAAAATAGTTCGAAAATAATTTGTGTTAATAAATAAAAAAACTTTATCTTTCACCTCCACTAAAAAAACTCAAACAGTTAACTCCCATTATTTTGTATCCGCTTTCAAAATATCCAAAAGAAATAACCAAGAACCTTTAAGGAATACAGTCCAAAATAAGCGGAGAGGAAATATTCAAGAATGTTCAGAAATATCTGTAATTAGATTATAATTGATGGATATTTTTAAAAATACCTACACGATAAACTAAAAAACAAGATCATTTTCATCATTTTTGTGGAGAAACTATGATTTATAAACTTTTTTATAGTAGAATTGTGAAACTCTCCTAATAGTAATAATTTGACTTTAAGAACTTCCAACAGGTTTCTTCATAGAAAAACAAGAAAGCAGGGGAATATACATTAAGTCCCCTGCTCCTTACATATTCATATATATAAAATAGTTGCCCCTGCCAAGGAATTTCATTGTAACACATACTCAGGGTAAACCAAGCACTTTCTAATTTATAATGCCCCATAAATTACTGATCGAAGCCGTGGTTGATGGTATGCTTCAAAATTAGGAAACATTTGCTGCATATATACGGCTGACAGTTTCTCTTTTGGATCGATTAATACCCATGTTCCCGCTAAGCCAGACCATCCAAACTCTCCTACTGAACTATTGCTCCCGGCTTCAGCAGGATTCATTAATACTCTGACTCCTAATCCATATCCATAACCCTTAAGATATTCCCAGTTATAGTCTGAAAAATGCTCAGGTTGTAAATGGTTTCTGGACATTAGTTCTACAGTTTTCCGACTTAATATTTTCACCCCGTCAAGCTCGCCGCCATTCGCGAGCATATGAGCAAAGCGACTATAATCATCTAGAGTTGATAGCAACCCAGCTCCACCGCTTTCGAACATGGTTCCGGGCTGGTAATTCCCATCAATTAATCTATTTTTAGTTAATACACCGTTTTCACTTCGATCATAGAGACTACAAAGACGATCACTTTTCCCCTCTGGAATCTTAAAGAATGTGTCCTTCATTTCAAGTGGGTCAAAAATTTCATCTTTTAAAAACTCGCCGAATGTTTTTCCTGACAGAACTTCCACTAATGCACCTAAAATATCATGGCTAAAGCCGTATTGCCATTTCGTACCTGGATCAAAGGCTAGTGGAATCTCTGCAAGCATTTTGGATAGGGATCGAGTGTCGAATTGATTAGTATCTCCGCTTTCCATGACACGTTTCAAAGCCTCTTTCACCTGACGCTCTGTTTCGTTCCCATCCCCTTCATAAGTTAATCCAGATGTCATAGTGAAAAGATCTTTCACTTTAATAGAACTAGAAGCAGGAGAAGTGTATATTTCCCCTGATTCATTTTTTCGGTATACGAGCGGATTTTTAAATTCAGGCAGGTAATTCTCAATCGGGTCATTAAGTAAAAACAACCCACGTTCATACAGCTTAAGAGCAGCAACACAGGTAACCACTTTTGTGTTTGAATAAATTCGATAGATGGTATCAAGTGCAATTGGTTTTTCCGTTTCTACGTCTTCGTATCCTATGTAATCCTCAAACACCTGTTTACCTTGATGATAGACTGAGCATGCACAACCAGCAGGACCTTTTTCCACAAAACTGTTAAGTAGTGTACGTAATTGGGGGCTCCATTCCAATGAGTTCCTCTCCTTATCAATCTATTGTTTGAAAGCGCTCCACACACACTACTATTATAGTCTTTTTGTCATTCTTAGGTAAGTGAATAGACTAATGAATTTGAAAAGAATGGCTAAGATTCTTAAGTGTATACAGTCTGGCTGTCAATATAAACAAATCATTGTAGTTATGTTGTACATACTCATCAATTGTGGTGAGTCCTTTTTGAAAACTATCAACTAAATAGTATGTGTACTTTCCATCCCATTCAAACTGGTTGATTCTATGAAGTTCATCCGCAATAATTTTAAATTTATATTCGTTCATAAATAGTTTTACTTGATACATTTTATCTGATTCGACCATGAAGCTGTTTTTATGCTTTTCAACATACCGAATAAAACCCTTTATATTTTCAGCGAGTAGAAGTGCTTTTTGCATCTCATGGATCATACCCTTCATCTCCTTAGAAATACTATTAAGAAAAGTGTATGAGTGAAGATGTTCTTGTAACACTAATAATCGAGATTATTATTCTAGAGGGAATACTTATATAATTTTCTGAACATTTAATCATTTTATATTAACACTATAATGATAAATTTAACAAAAATTCGAATATTTCAATATAATAATTTGTTTCACAATTTATAATATTCATGTTAAACTAACAGATATTAACGCAGCAAAGCAATAGCTTTGTTCTTTGTCTTCATCATAATATTATAAAAAATCGGAGGGTCAAATGAAAAATCTATTTCTTAAGTGGAACGAAGTGAGCCTTGTCAAACGTATCCTCGTAGGCATGATTATCGGAATCATTTTTGCTTTAGCCATTCCGGATGCGACAAAATGGGTATCTATTTTCGGTTCATTATTCGTAGGTGCACTAAAAGCTGTTGCCCCAGTGTTAGTTCTATTCCTAGTTATGCATGCTATTTCTAAGCACAGAAGTGGTCAACAAACCAATATGAAATCTATTATTGGGTTATATGCTGCAAGTACATTTTTAGCAGGACTTGTTGCGGTTGTGGCAAGCTTTATCTTCCCGGTTAGCTTAACTCTTTCATCTGGAGTAGAAGATATCGCTCCTCCTAGTGGCATTCTAGAAGTTCTTCAAACCTTATTATTTAAAATAGTCGACAACCCAGTAAATGCTTTAATTAATGCCAACTATATTGGTATTCTTACTTGGGCTATCCTTCTTGGTATTGCCCTACGCAGTGCCAATGACTCGACAAAAAACTTGTTAGAAAGCTTTTCAAATGCGATTTCTCAACTTGTTAAATGGGTGATCAACTTAGCACCGATTGGTATTATGGGCCTTGTGTATGATGCCATTGTAGCAAACGGATTATCTGCTTTATTAGACTATGGAAAATTACTTCTTATTCTTGTTGGTTCTATGTTCTTTGTGGCTCTTGTGGTGAATCCAATCATCGTTTATGTAAATATTCGTACAAACCCTTATCCATTAGTATTTAAATGCTTAAAAGAAAGTGGAATTACTGCCTTCTTTACTCGTAGCTCAGCGGCAAATATTCCAGTTAACATGA
The DNA here is from genome assembly GCF_050971805.1 of Robertmurraya mesotrionivorans. Taxonomy (NCBI): domain Bacteria; kingdom Bacillati; phylum Bacillota; class Bacilli; order Caryophanales; family Bacillaceae; genus Robertmurraya; species Robertmurraya mesotrionivorans. The sequence continues at coordinate 92,853 of NZ_JBPCCH010000003.1, forward strand.
CATTATGTGAAAAACTAGATCTAGATAAGGATACGTATTCTGTCTCTATCCCTCTAGGGGCAACCATCAATATGGCTGGTGCAGCAATTACGATTTCTGTCCTTACTCTTGCAGCAGTTCACACTCTAGGTATCCAAGTAGACATTGGTACTGCCCTTATCCTTAGTGTTTTAGCGGCTGTTTCTGCTGCAGGTGCCTCAGGTGTTGCTGGTGGTTCACTCCTGCTTATTCCTTTAGCTTGTAGCTTATTTGGAATTTCTAATGATGTGGCTATGCAAGTAGTTGCAGTTGGTTTCATCATCGGTGTGGTACAAGACTCTTGTGAAACGGCTCTTAACTCATCATCTGACGTCCTTTATACAGCTACTGCTGAATACGCGAAGAAGCGTAAAGAAGGTAAAGTTGTTAAGATTAGTGCGTAAATCAACTAACAAACCCCATTCACAGCCGTGAATGGGGTTTTCTTATTGCTTCTTTACCTCCATATAATAATGAGCCACAATCAACTCCTTAATTAACTCCTCATAACTAACTGATTTGCTCGTTTCCTCATCATAATGATCCTTTAATTCGTTTAACATTCCCGATAACTTGCTATCTAATGAAATCGTTATATTTTCCATTATATTTCCCTCCAAATCATTTCTAGAGGTAGTGTGAGGGAAATACTCATTAAATATACAATGAACCAGTCAGAACCCTTATTGATTTTTCGAAAAGGTAAATTGCACGTGAGAAAAAGTAGCTGTATTTAAGTTATTTAATTCATTATCAACCTTGTTCCCATCTACAGCAAACCCAATATAAACCTTTTGATTCATATCTATTGTTCGTTCTCCGATAAGAGTCCAGTTGATCCCATCAACGGATCCTTCTGCTCGGAACACATCCCCTGTTCGTTTCAGCTTTAGGTAATACCCAAGAGAACGATCTTTATCTTTAAAAGGTATATCATTTAGTAACGCAACACCCGATTCTATGGCGCTACTTGGCGAATCAAGGTTTTCACCCAATTTGTCCATGTTCCCACCTACTTCATAACGAGAGGCTAAATAAGCTGACCAAGGATTTCTATAATAGGTGGTTTCTTTTCCTGTTAGCGGGTCCTTTTCCTTCCACGAATAAGATTTTGTATAAGAAAGGCCTAAGGCTACTGTTTTCGCATCTTTTTCAAGACCCTCTCGTATCATTAATCCCGCAAAGGCATGGTGATCCACAGGTGTTATTGTTTTTACTTTAGCAATTAATTCTCCGTCTCCTGCCATGTTACGATACGCAAAATGAAAATCATCGTCGCTTTTTTCTAGTTTCCCTGAACCCTTAACCGTCATGACAGCATTTTGAATAGAGGTATGACCAGGGACCCCTGGATTTCCAATATCAACAGACTTCCACTGCTGTATGTTACTATCGGTATTTACATGTATGACGGAAGCCGTTGCCTGTGTTTGGTGACCAGCTTTATCTGTCACTTTTGCAGATATATAATACGTTCCATCAGGAAGATAGGTATGAGTAACATATGGTTCACTTGTCACGGTATCAATCATCTGATCTCCATTATAGAACTCTACTTTTTCAATGTCCGACTTCGCTGTTATATTTGCTTCAATTGTAATCAATTCACTTGTTTTAAAAATCTGATTATTAGTTGGTGATGTCAGTGAAACCTCAGGATACTCTGGTATATTTTCCATATCAATCAATGAATGAACGTACTTTTCAATATTGGTATAGCCACTATGGTCTGCTGATAACGCTTTGCTATCATTCGCATTGTTTGGATCTAACCCATTTTTTAACTCCCAATCATCTGATATCCCATCCTGATCTTTATCAAAATTTTCTGACCAATAAATCGTTTCAGCATAAGGAAGTCCTCCTACTTCCTCATGGCGATTCACAAATCTACCGGAATCATTCTTCACCTCATTAATAATCCTTGCATCCAATGCATCCCGTTTTGGATAGGTTGCTCCTGCTTTTTCTAGAACCTCTTTGTATGCTTGTTCAGCAGAGGTTGTTCGAAGTGCTCCCTCAGTAGTTCCATCCATCTTAAACTCTTCAGTGACAATCTCTGTCGTTGGGGCAGCACTTTCAGATACATAAATACCTTTAGAATTATCGTTGGATACTTCCTCATTTCCTTCAATTACATTTCCAGAAATGTAAAACTTACCTGGTTTGTCTTTTTCCCCGGCATCAATTACGCGTGACTCAACACTAGTACGTGTACCCAATCCCGCTTTCATATAATTATTCATATAATTAGCATAAGAGCGACCTCCTCCGTATGCGGTATTAAAACCCCAGTTGTAAATAACATTATTTCTTATATCGAATAAGCCGATATGGTTGTTGTCATCTGCCTCTACAGTCCCTCCACCTAATCGAGGATTACGAGAAGTATGATTAGCTACCAGATTGTGATGATACGTAGTATTTACTCCTCCCCATATTCCACCGTACCCATGACGGCCTTTGGTGTGACCACTCATGGCTAAACTTTCAGCGACAATCGACCATTGAACAGTCATGTTTTCTGCTCGGTACAACGACATCGTCTCATCCGTAGACCAGCTCGTTGATATATGATCGATCATTACATTTTTCATACTTCTTCCCCAAATGGCGTCCATAGAGTCTCCCTGGTGCACATTGTCAGCACCCGGACGAAAGCGAAGGTAACGAATGATGACATTTTCAGAGTCACTGATATTCGTTTCGTATCCTGTTAGCGTTATTCCATCTCCAGGGGCCGTTTGACCAGCTATCGTTACATTTTTTCTATTTTTCAAAGAGAGAGGTTCTTTGAGATGAATGACTCCCGATACATGAAACACGATAAAACGATTGTCTTTACTTACAGCATCACGTAAAGATCCTTTAATGGCTTTTTCACCTAATGAATAATCCTCTAACGTAGTAACGATATAGATATCACCATAGCGTCCGCCGGAAGTATAACGTCCCCCACCTTCCGCACCCGGAAATGCCAGAACACTCTCCGCGTGATGATTAGTCGCATGAACGATATTCGTCTTTTGGTTCGTTTGGGGTATAACAAAAGTTGATATAGCTAAGACCATGGTTAATAGAGAGGCCTGGATTTTCTTTTTTTTGAGTGACTCTAGTTTCATACATTCATCATCTACTTAAATCCATGATTTTTAACTAAATTCTATTAATCTTGCAATCTATCTAAGCCGTGATATTCGAAATAATCGAAATCAGCATAGGAACCAGCTTTCTGATCCATATCGTGAACAGCAATTCCGACAAAATTACCCGTGAATCCTCCTGCTAAAAATAAAAGTTCCAGAGGACTTCCCATTTCCAGCCAAGAAGCTTCACCTTCCATTCGGTAGTAAAATCTACCAATCGATCCATCCACCTCAACCTTTAGCTCTACCTCCCCAGCCTCTAGTGGAGTGATGATTGGGAAAAGAGTAAATTCCCCATCTTTGCATTGCATCAATCGAATGACACGACCTTGGTCCTCATCATAAGTTAAGTATGCATAAAGATAATTACTATCATTTAAATACAACAGTAATCCGGCCATTTGATTATAGGTTTTTGGGGTATAGTCTATTTTCGTTAACGCATGAAAACAGAAATCTCTTTGACGAATCGCTAAAACGTGATGGTCAAACAAGGATTGGATGGAATCACCTGACATTATACGCAAATAGCCTTTACGACTCTTTAAATCACACCAAGAATCATCCGCTAAAATGCGTAAAGAATTCCACTCTTTGTTAAGAACATCTGTAAAATCATCTCGGAAGTCAGTTTTCATTGTTTGTATCGTTGGTTTGTCAGTAATGATTTCTGTTTCAACCGATGGTCCATTCCCACCGTCTACTAATCTAAGCCACCCTTCTTCGGTCCAATACACTTCCTGAATTGCGGTTTCGCGTCCCAGTATCGCGGCTTTTCCGAGTAACGGACGAGTACATAAATACACCATATACCAATTCCCGAGTGGCGATTGAATAATACTCCCGTGGCCCGAGCATTGCAATGGGGATTGAGGTTTATCACTAGCTGTTAACATCGGATAGTTCGGATCTAATTCATATGGTCCTGTAATCTCTTTTGCTCGGCAAACAGTAACCGAATGTCCAGAACCTGTACCTCCTTCTGCTGTGAGTAAATAATAATAATCTCCATAACGGTATATATGGGGAGCTTCTGTTTTTGCCAATTCTGTTCCATCAAAAATTTTATAGACTGGTCCAACCAAACTCTGTTGCACCTCATCAAATTCCTGGAGAACCACACCTGCTGACTTATTCCCCGTAGTCATTCGATAATCCCATATTTCATTTAATAGCCATTTCCGACCATCACTATCATGAAAAAGGGACGGATCAAATCCGCTACTATTTAAATAAACCGGAATAGACCATGGTCCTTTTATACTCGGAGCAGTGATTAAGTAATTATGGCTATCCTTAAATGGACGGTTTGTACTTTTCACATCAGTATAGACAAGGTAAAACACCCCGCCATAGTAACTAATCTGCGGTGCCCAAATGCTACCGTTTTTTGGATTTCCACGTAAGTCTATTTGATTTGTAAGAATATCTGTTTCATGTTCCCAGTTTACTAAATCCTTTGATTGATACACCCGAACTCCTGGAAGCCATTCAAATGAGGACACAACAATATAATAAGTATCCTCCGCCTTTACGATACATGGATCCGGATTAAAACCTCGTAAAATGGGATTAACAATCTTTGTTCGGTACATAATCTAGCTCCTTATCAATCAGTTTTCTAAAAAAGCATAATCCAGATGCTACAAAAAAGAAAAAGGCGATCGGGAAAGCAATCATTTGAGTACCGATTAAGGTTGCTAAGCCTGCTAATAGAAAAAATATAGCAGCTCTTTTAGGAAATTTGTTTCTCCAAATCGAAAGAGTGGCTATAACAACGGTAATCAGTACGATCAACAGCGTTATTCCAAACCATACGGCTAACGCTTTCATTGCTTCAAAGCTCTCAGAAAGGTCATTGATTGACACACCTTCTTGCAATGTCGGAAAAACCGATTCTGCGAAAGTACCTTCCTCCATCGTTGTGATTGTCAATGAAAACCCACCTAACATAATAACGCATAGTATGGCTCCTATTAATCCTATGATTACTTCCCATTTTCTCTTCATACTCTTTGGTCCCTTCCCTTTGAATCTACTCTATCAACTGAATCCAATCGATCGTTTTCATCTTTTTTAACTGATATTTATTTTTCTCCTCTCTGTACGATACTGTGCTTCTATTCGAGGGGTTTCCCCAATCACTCCATCTATCCTCATGAATATGTGATCCTATGAAACAATTAATAAATGCCGTTTTTGAGTAGGGACGCCATGGTCTCCCTAAAAACACATTGTTCACATCCGTCTCTGATGTAATGTAGCAACCATAAAAGGTAAAGCCATTTTTCTCCTTGGAAGTGGAAGCTGCTGTAATATATCCTTCTTTGTTTTGTGGTCTTTTTAATGACTTAATTTCACAGTCTTTGAAGAGTGCCTCTCCCCCGCCAAATATAAAATCAACGGTTCCTTCTATTAAGCAATCAATAAAGTGACATATATTATCTTGATATTTCGTTTTTATATTTGGAGTTGAAAAGCACTGACCATTCTTTTGAAAGTCTGGCAAAGGGCCCAGACACACGGTGTCCTGATACCCTCTAAAGGAACAATTCTTAAAGGTGATTTGGTTTCCTTCATTGTACAAAACAACGGCCTGCCCCACCTCTTCACCTGGTCCCGCATTATTGATAATTTCGATATTTTCCAATGTAATATTTTCACTGTTGATAAAGAGTGTTGCCGTTAAAAAGGTCCCTATTTCCCTTTGATACTCATCTTTTTGTAAAGCGTATCGATTGCCAATCACCTTTACCGTACCGATACCTTTTAAGAAAATATTGGATTGATATAAGCTTATATTTTCATAATAGTCACCACTTAAAACGGTGATTTTAATTGGCCCAAACACTGAACTACAACTATCTATTGCCTCTTGTATACTAGTAAAATCGCATATGCCACGTTTTCCGACAACTACATGCTTAACAAAGCTTACAGATGCTTCTTTAGGAAAGTTTTCCATTCTTCTCTCATTTCCTTTGTCTCTTGATGTCCTCCCGTAAGGATTCGACATTCCCAATTATTATGAACATCTTGCTCTTTATAGGTCTTTCTCAATTGTTCATCTAACCATTCGGCTCCATCTATTGGGCACATCCGATCGTCCTTACCGATCATGCTGAGCCTTGGTCTTGGGGCAATCATTTCTTGAACAGCTAATGTAGAAAAATACTTTAAAAACCCAGGTACATAATAATAGAAACCATGATGATCTAACCCTCTCTTTTTCATTAGGGTTTCTAAATGGACCTGCGCTGCCATATCTACCGTTACTTTTATCCGTTCATCTAATGCTGATAACCACCAGCTCATCAAGCCACCCATAGACATTCCAATCGTTGCCATCCTATTACAATCTATATCTGGTCGAGTTTCTAGGTAATCTATTAGGCTCATATTATCGAATATACGCATTCCCCACAAAGTTTCACCGTTTAATAGCATTTCCTTTACCAATTCACTTTCCTGTTTCCCTTTTCTTTGATTAAATCCCCACATATCAATGGAACAAACAGCATATCCGAGTCCCGTAATCTCTTCAACAAATGGAGGACTTTGTAAATAACTACTGCTTGATAACAGCTCTTCCTTGCCGAGCTCAAAGTTTCCACCATGAGAGTGATTATAGATAACAACGGGTAAAGGACCATGCGCATGCAAAGGTTTTGCTAAATAGGCAGGTACCGTTTCCATGTCATTTGCATGTAGCATCAAATGTTCTAACTCATAGCCTGGTTTTGTTTCCACTTGAAGTACTTTTGCCAAAACCTCCTTGGGTTTCGAACGTTCTCCTAAAAGCTCTAAAAGATGTCCTCTTCTTGCCTCTATCATTTCACTTCTATTTCCTTTATCAACAGTTCTTCTGCTCTTGTATTTTTCGATTTGCAATGAAATACCTCAACGTCCTCACTATATTCGATATGAAAAGCCGGACCTTTATGATTCTCAATCGTTACTCGATTAAATAGAATATCTTTCGCAAATCCTACGTAAAACCCGCGATTACTCATATCTTCTATTCCTGCCATCATCGCTGGTTTCCCTGGTATCGCATTTTCTGACATGGAAATATCAATATTGTTAAACGTTATTTCAGAGACAAATTGTTCAGCTAGCCCGTAGATAAAACCCGCAGATGCATGAACATTCCGGGCTGTTATATTAGCAAAGTGAATCCTTCTAAACATCGGTGTATCATCAGTTATTGGATATGGATTTTTATCCCAAACATATTTGTCTTTTCCTCGAGGTCCACAAAAATAATATAGGTTTATAATAAATGGACAGATTACCCGCTCCATAACAATATTGTCCACACGTATGTCTTCAACCACACCGCCACGTCCTCGACGAGACTTCAGACGAATCCCCCTGTCTGTATCCTGGAAAGTACAGTTACTTATGGTTACATTTCGAATATCCCCACTCATTTCACTACCGAGTACAACCGCTCCATGACCATGGACCATCGTACAGTTGGTAATGGTGATGTTCTCACAGGCAACTCTTTCTTCCGTATCTTCTGTACCAGATTTGATCGCAATGCAATCGTCTCCTACATCAATATGGCAGTTGCTAATTCTTACATTCGTACACGATTCAGGGTTTATCCCATCTGTATTTGGAGAGTCCGCCGGATTCAAAATCGATACATTGTCAACGGTGACATCCTGACATCGAATCGGATTTACAGTCCAGCTCGGTGAATTGAGCAACCTAACATCTCTTATTATGATGTGTTCACATCCGTCAAAACTAATTAATTTTGGCCTCGGATAATCAAGCTTTTCTTGTTCATTTCGGAAAAGTTTCCACCAGTTTCTTCCATTCCCATCGATGGTACCAAAACCTGTTATAGAAATATTTTTTGCATCCTCTGCATATAAACAGGAAGCATATACTTTCCGTTTTACCCCTTCCCAACGCGATATGACGACTGGATAGTCCATCTGTTGATCCGAAAATTTCAACGTTGCACCTGGTGATAAGTGCAGATTAATATGATCCTTTAAAAATAATGCACCTGTTACGTATTCTCCTGCAGGAATAACGATTTGTCCCCCACCATTTGCATAAGCTTCATCTATGGCCCTTTGAATCTGCTCCGTACATAAGCTTCCATCACTTACTGCACCATAAGTTGAAATATGATAAGTTGTCATTTTTTTACTCCTTATTCATTACTTCTTCAAACTCGGCCAAAGCCTGCAAAAATGCCCCTAAACCTTTTTGGTCATTACAAATAACCGGCTCACTAATGTAATACGTGTAAGTTCCATCACGACGGTCTTCTCCACCTAGACCAGCAACCTGACAATTTTTATTAAGATTAATCCAACCTTCCTTTGTTAGTAAGACAAATTCGTCCAATAATCCTTGATGGGATTTTACTAATTGTTCCTGCCATTCTTGTCGATCAAGTACTCCAAGACGTATCCCTCTTGCTATTGCACATACAAACATACTGCTGCAGGAAGCTTCTAAATAATTTCCTTTTTCACCTGCTTTATCTGTTACTTGATACCATACACCGCTTGCTGGATCTTGATAGTTTACTAGTGCTTGCAGTGTTCGATTAAGAATTTCCACAAGAAAATCCCGCCCTTTTGTCTCCTTTGGGATAATCTCTAATGTGTCAACGATTGCTAACAAATACCATCCCATGGACCTTCCCCAAAAGTTCTCTGACAACCCTGTATGTTGATCTGCCCATGGCTGAACTTTTTTCTCATCCCAAGCGTGATACAAAAGATTGGTCTCTTTATCTAGTAAATGCCGATAGCTAATCTGGAACTGTTGAATAACGTCCTCGAGACCCTCTCCGTTCGCAAACGTTGTTAGAAACTCCGCATAAAAAGGAGATCCCATGTACAGACCGTCCAACCAAATCTGATAAGGATAAATTTGTTTGTGCCAAAACGCCCCTTCAGAGGTTCTAGGGTGTGACCGTAGCTGTTTATGCAATAACTCAGCAGCTTTTTTGTACTTTTCCTCTCCGGTTTCTTTATATAAGACAAATAACATTTTTCCATTATTAATATGATCGATATTATATTCGTCCAATCGATACCCTTTTATTGACCCATCATCTTGTACAAAATAGTCCATGTTTTCTTTAATATAAGTAAAGTACTTTTCTTCACCCGTTACATTCCAAACTCTCTCAAATCCCTTTAGGATTACTCCATAATCATAGGACCATTTTCCATTGTATCCTCTGTTCTCATAAAGACGAGGACACCTTTCCATAATTGAGCTCGCTGTTCGAACGGACCAATTCATAATTACCAAACTCCTATTCTTTATGTTTCAGTACCTTCACAGGTTTAAGATGTAGAATGGAGGTATTCTCTATTAAACAATTATTTAATAGAAAAACCTCCATCCTGATTATTTTGCTTCTTTGTAAGCTTCTTTATATTCCTCTTTTATCGCTTTTCCCCCTTGTTCATCCCAGCTCTTAACCGATTGCTTAAATTCATCAAGGGAAATTTCACCTAAGATATAGCGATAAGTTGCATCCGTAATAATCTTTTGTAATTCAGATCCTTGGGTAGTGAAGGTTGGTGATTCTAGTGGAAAGGCAGGGTTTAAAACCGCATATTTAGCGTTTTCGGCGATCTTTTCATCTGCTTCCGTTTTAATTGGGTTAGGATCTTTTAGTCCATATCCCGTTTCTTTTGGACGAGATGCTGCAAATGGCTGAACCTCTTGCTGCCATAAATCCTGGTTAATAATTTCATATGCACCTTCTTCATTAAGCTTGTAATGCGTATCTTCTACTCCATAAGTCATGAGGGTATAGATTTCTGGATCTAATAAATCGTTAACGAATTGTAAGATTCTTTTTAACTCTGCCTCATCCTCTACCTCTGTACGAGGGAAGGCTATTAAACCACCAATTCCATTTCCAGCAGACCAAATGGCTCTTTCAGGGTTAGAATCTGAAACCATATCGTTTACTAACGCTAATTCCATCTGATCCTGGATTCCCTCTGCCATTGTTTGCAGATTCTTTGCATCAAACAAAGCTCCTACATAAATACCAGCTTTACCTTGTGCAAAATTTTGTTGTTGATCGGTTTTAGCTGTTACAGCAAAATCCTTGTTAATCCAACCGTTTTCATATAGTTCCTTCATGTAATCCATCGTCTCAATGTATTCATCGGTTTCAAACTCAGCAGTAAAGTTTCCTTTGCTATCCACTTGCCAATTCGTAGGGGTCCCAAAATAGGAACCTAGTGTTTTAAATGCACCATATATCAAATCACTTCGATCCATAAATCCTGTTGTATCATTTTTTCCATTTCCATCTGGATCCTCTTCTGTAAACGCTTTCGCAACTTCCATTAGTTCATCCGTTGTTTTAGGAACTGGTAGCCCCACTTTATCTAACCAATCTTTTCTAATAACCACACCATTTCTAGCTAAATCCTTTTGAAAAGGAATCCCATAAAGCTTTCCTTCAATTGATGCTGATTTACGTGTATCTTCTGAAATCGCTTTGAGATTTGGGTACTCGTCTAAATAATCTTCTACATTCCAGAACATTCCTGATTTTAATGCATTTCGAACAGAGGAGTTCTCTAAGATCGTTAATGTTACAATATCTGCTAATGAATCAGAAGCTAATGCTGTGTTAAGACGTTCTTCCTTTGATGCGTCAGGTATCCATGAAAAGTTAATTTCTGTATTCGTTTTTTGCTCAATAAGGTCTAGTACCGTGTCAGTGGGAGGAGATGCGGTATGCAAAATGTTTAACCACGTAATTTCAGTTTTACTGTTTTTATCCTTCTCTCCCTCAGAGGTTTTGGTGTTGGAAGCTGAATCACTGCAACCTGCCATAAATAACATGCTTGCCAAACTAATACTAGCTAACTTTGATACCCTGCTTTTTTTCATCCCTATTCTCCTTTGCAATTTGATTACTTATATTCCCCTCTAGCTCTTTTCCATTTACTGATTCCATTCTTGTAAACACTTGATTAGACGTCCAAGTAATTAAATAGAATAGAAAGCTTATACCAAAAAAGGTAAGAATGCCTGGAAAAAAATTAGTTGCTGCCCCATAAATTACGACAATCACTACACCTAATACAAGCGAGTATTGCATGCACGCCAAACCAAACAAAAAAGACATTTTTATTTTTAATAAAATTCCCTTCCAGCTGTAATGAGCCATAATAGGAAAAATATAAACTAGTGATAACAAATACATAAAGCTAATCACAAATAAGGCAACCCTTGCATACCAGTTAGTTACATACTGTAAATCGACTACCAATACGAAACCAGCTAATAGATACACCCAACTGATTACAACAGAATCCTTAAAGCACTCTTTGTAATACTTCCAATAGCTTTTGAAAACGGGTATATTTTGGTTACCGCGTATCCATTGTCTGCAAATGCTAACTAAGGCGTAAGTAGAGGGGCCAATTCCGAATATAATCAATCCTAATAAAGTATAGACACTCCATAAGATATTCAGATAAACGAGATTCAGGATGGTATTAAAGATATGATTTACTTTTTCAACTGATTTCAGCATGGTTACCCTCTCCTACTCAATCTAATACACACCATCTTCCCCGAATTTCTTCGCTAACTTATTCGACAGAATCACTAAAATCAAACCAACAATTCCTTTAAATAAACCCACTGCCGTACTAAAACTAAGTTGACCGTTTTTTAACCCTGCAGTGTAAATATACGTATCAAAAATTTCTGCTACACTGCGGTTTAGTGAGTTTAGCAAAAGATACATATGCTCAAAACCTAAATCTAAGGTGCTACCAATCTTCAAGATTAATAGGGTAATAATTACTGAGCGAATCGCAGGCAAGGTAACATGCCAGGTTTTACGAAGACGTCCGGCCCCATCCATTTCAGCCGCTTCATATAATTGGGTATCAACTGCTGTAATAGCGGCTAAATAAATGATGGTAGACCATCCCAATTCCTTCCAAATAATTTGGCTAATATACACGGTTCTTGTCCAATCAGGTGAAGTTAAAAAACTAATTTTCTCTAAGCCTATTAAAGCTAAGAACTCATTAATAATTCCCCCATCAACATTTAAAAAAATAAAACTGATGGAAACAATGATTACCCAGGACATAAAGTGAGGAATGTAAATGATTGTTTGAATTCCTGCCTTAAAGTACTTGTTCCTGACTTCATTCAACATGAGTGCAACAATGATTGGTAGCGGAAAAAAAATGATTAGATTCAATGCGAACAAAATTAACGTATTTCTTAATAACATAAAAAACGTTGGTTCTGTAAATAAACGAATAAAATGTTTAAATCCAACCCATGGACTTCCAAAGATTCCTAAGTACGGCTGATAATCTTGAAACGCAATAATAAGACCTGCCATTGGTAAGTACTTAAAGATAAGAAAGTAGAGTACTCCAGGAAAAATCATAAGATATAGGATTTTATTCGTTTTCATACCCGCAAAGAGTTTTCGTCTCTTTAGAATTTTTTGCTGCTTTGAAGACAATATTGGTAAAGAATGATCTTCCTGCTTCACAGCACCTTCCATTTTTATCCCCCTTTGATACGATTTTTTCCTTTCTTGCTCTAAGCATACTTAAATGAATAAATTACGTACATAATCATTTTATGATTACGCTTACAAAATAGCTTGTTATCCGTGTTTCTAACCTTACAATCCACTAGAATGATAGCTTTTTATAGTCTAGGATTACTAATAATAAAAGTAAGCGTTTTCTTTCTGGTTATTTAGTTGTGGGATACTGATTATATACGGAATGAACAGCTGATGTTACGTTAGGAGTATCTATAATATAAATCATTAGTTATCTATCATTGGAGGAGGATTTGTATGGAGAAGTTTAAAAATCAAAGAAAAAAGAAAGGAGGTGGATTGTTTCCTATAATAAATGGAAGCATATTAGTCATCATCGCTCTCGCTTGCTTACTTCCATTTGTAAATGTGATCTCCAGTTCTTTTGCATCCACCCAAGAAGTTGTCGCTAAGAGGTTTATTTTATTTCCAACCACCTTTTCATTGGATGCCTATCGCTATATATTATCAACACCTACCATTTTTAAATCTCTTGCGGTTTCTATTGGAGTAACAGGAGTTGGTACTCTAGTTAGTATGGTTCTAACTTCATTAATGGCTTACGGGTTATCTCGTAAATATTTACTCGGAAGAAACTTCTTTAATTTTATTGTTGTTTTTTCAATGCTGTTTAGCGGGGGAATGATTCCAACCTTCCTAGTGGTTAAATCAGTCGGTTTAATTGATTCCTATTGGTCATTAATATTACCGGTTGCCATTAACGCTTTTAATCTAATAATCATGAGAAACTTTTTCCAAGCCCTACCGGATAGTTTGGAGGAATCGGCAAAAATGGATGGCTGCTCAGATTTTGGTGTCTTCCTTAAAATCATGCTACCACTCGCTCTCCCATCCATTGCAACCATTTCCTTGTTTTATGCTGTCACATATTGGAATACGTATATGACAGCGATTCTTTATATAAATGACTCTACCAAATGGCCGATACAGGTATTACTTCGCCAAATTGTTATCGTATCAAGTGGTATGCAAGCAGAAGGCTCTTCTGTAGACGTCGTACCACCTGCTCAAACGATAAAGATGGCTGTTATTGTTATCGCTACAGTTCCTATGTTAATTGCATATCCTTTCGTTCAAAAGTACTTCGTTAAAGGTGCTCTCGTAGGGTCTGTAAAAGGATAAGAAATGATAAAAAAGCTTCTGCTACCAACAGAAGCTTTTCTATATGGGAAAATAGATAGTAGATAGAAAATTCCGTCTCTTTTAGTGAGTATATTCCTTACGATAATCACCAGGAGTGATACCTAATTTCTTTTTAAAGAAACGAATAAAATTCTGAGAATTTCTGTATTGCAGCCGTTCGGCAATATCCTTTACAGCCAGATCTGTTTCCTTTAGCCAAGTTTGCGCCATTTGTAGCCGATAGTTCATTAAGTAATCAACAAAATTTTCTCCGTGCTCCTTTTTAAAAACATTACTTAAGTAGTTTGGATTATAATGCAAGCGTTCCGCAATTATTTCAAGGGAAATCTCCTGATCGAATTCGGTTTGGACAATATAGGCGATTTTGTCAGAAAGTGATTTAAACCCTCTTTCCGTTTTATCGTGAGTACTAATAATCACTGGTTTAATCAAATCATGAATTAACATTTCCTTTATCTTTTCAGGATAATACGCATTGATAGCTGTTTGGTAAAGTTTCTTTATATTTTCAAAGATTTTTGATTCAGCACCTAGAAGCTGTCCTAATTGTACGAGCTCGTTTATCACTCTTATTAATGTTACACCCAAACTAATAGGGTTTTTATTTAAGCGGAATATCTCTTCTACAAGGAGGTCAACGATGCGCATCACGTCCTCCTCATCCCCTGAACGAATCGCATTCAATAACTCATTTAGCAATTCCACAGGAAATTTTGATATAGAAGCTTCATTTAGCATAGAAGCAATATCGTTATAAAAAATGATTGACTCAGGACCAACGTTCACTCGGTAATGAAGAGATTCTTTGGCTAAATCAACCGCTTTTTTACTATCTATTAAAGAATCATATTCAGGGCTAATTCCAACACTTATGACCATGTTAAGAGACTTCTTAACAGCAGCCTGAATGTTTTCGTAATATTTTATGATGCGCCGCTCAGCTTCTTCATCGTTTTTATTTAATATAAAAATGGTTGCTTGCATTTCATCATTTAATACAATCGGTATGAGACGCTCTTCTTTTGGTACGAACTCTTCTACCATATTATTAATGGCCAATAAAAACAGATTTTTATCCCCTACTTGCTGATCTTCCATGTTGTCCATCTGAATCAAGCCTGTATAAAATACCTTTTCCTCCTTAAATCGATGTCCAAGTTGTTCTAAACGATTCATCACTTCCATTTCGGATATACGCTTTCTAAATAAGCTTAAAACAAATAAGGTCTCTAGTTGTGGTTTTTGCATGGATAAGTTATTAGTCAAAATCTCATTTTGTCCAACTATTTTGTCTACAGAGTCTGCCAAGAGCAAAAGTTCATTTTGTTTAGGATCTGCGCCATGAACGGCTAATTTTTCCTGTATTTTCTTTATTGGGCGTGAGAAAGACTCAGATAATAAATAAGAAATGATACCGACCAACAAAATTAAGAAAGCTGAAACTATGCATAGACCTACTCTTGTATTATGAATAATGCTACCAATCTCATTTTCATCGATTTCCACAACATATAACCATTGATTGTATTCGGACTGCATAAATACATATTTCTTTCCATTTTCAGTTGTTAGCACATCAGGACTTTTGCTACTCTTTGCCACTTCTTTAAATTGATGAAATATTTCTGTTGTCACTTCGCTATCCTTCAACTTATTAGAATAAAGCAGTTGATCTTTTCTATTATAAATTTCAACCAAATTGTTTTTGTCACCAACAATCTCATTAATACTCCTTCTTGGAATTTTGGAAATGCCTAAAGCAAACTTCTCTTTTTTATACATAGGAAGAGCCATTACCATTTCAATACCTGATTCTGTAGGTTTCCAAAAAAGTCCATTGGTATTAGCAGAAATATAGGTATCTTTAAAATCCGTAATTTGACTAGTGGTTAGCCTTTTTAATGAACCATCAACTATGCCCCATTCCTGCTCTAAGCTTATTAAACTGTATTTGCTCCCTTCAATCCCCATCATTTCTATGTAGCTCATTTCCTTTTTTATATCACGAAATGTTTCAAAATCCTTTTCAGACATGGGATGCATAAAGATTTGTTCAAAATTAGATGTTGAGCTGTAAGCGGTATATCCATATTCTATTGTTCTCACTTTTTGTTCAACATTGTTTAAGATTTGCCTAGTGTAATTTTTCTTATCCTTTAAAAAGCTCTCCTCTACTGAGTTGTACGTAGAATTATAGATATATATACTGAATCCTACTACAAGTCCTATTCCTAATAGGAAAAACGGGATAAACAGTTTGTAAAACACTCTTGATTTCCTCAAAAGGTTCACTCCTTTAATAGGTTTTTTCCTAAGCCAGTAGAGAAAGCGCTGTCATTCTTAGCATTCATATTAGACCTGAATTCAAAATATCTACTACATATTACCATAAGTAAATAAACCGTGTAACTGAGCTTTTAGTTTTAAATTTTTCTAGAATTGACACTAATATGATTTCACTATAAAATGTTAACGTTAACATTATAACACAATAAATTGAACATTCACTCAATTTATATTTTTAGTTTCTAATTAATTCAATCAAATCTCCTACAATTTTGAAGGAACATAATAATGTTAACGTATACATATAAATATAAACAGTAAAAGGAGGAGTAAAACATGGATGGAAAAATCACTATATATATAGCTGGGGATTCTACTGCTTCTAGCAAACTACAAGAAAAACGTCCTGAATCTGGCTGGGGTGAAGCTTTTCAAACTTACTTTAAGGACCATGTACGAGTGGATAATCGAGCAATCAATGGGAGAAGCACAAAATCCTTTATTCGGGAAGGCCATTTGGAAAATATAAAGAAAAGCATCAAGTCAGGAGATTATCTACTCATTCAATTTGGACATAATGACCAAAAAATAGAAGACACTGAAAGAGGAACGCACCCTTACAGAGACTATCAAGAGAATCTGCATGATTTTATTGACGTGGCGTACTCGGCAAATGCTTACCCCGTATTACTAACTCCTGTTACTAGAAGATACTTTAATGGAGACAAGATTGATCCCAAATCAGTTGGGGACTACCCAGAGGCGATGCTTCACTTTGCAAAAAAACACCATGTTCCTACACTAGATATTCATAAGCTAACCTGTGAATGGATGAATTCAATCGGTGAAGAGGAATCCATTTCTTACTTTTTACACTTATCGCCTGGCGAATCAGAAAACTATCCTGACGGTGTTCAAGATAATACTCATTTTAATGATAAAGGCGCACGTGCTGTAGCTCATTTAATTGTTGAGACAATCAAGAAAAGCGACCTTCCACTAAAGCACCTGTTAAACCATTAGTTTTTCGCGTTAAAACAGCTGCAAATGTAAGAAAAAAGATGCTAATCGTAGCATCTTTTTTCTTTAAAAGCCTAAAAAATCTAAAATAAAAATTGGAACCATTAAACTAAGATTCATTCTTTTTAATATGTAATGAATTTACCCTTGGTATAAAACCTAGCTCTCGATAAGTACTTTCCAATGACCAGGGTTTGTCAGGATTATCTGATACCCCGTAGTAGGTCCCATATCGAACGGTAGATTGAATAGCTAAATCAAAAAGCTGTATCGTATCTGCATGCGACAATAAGGTCCGATGTAGACGATCGTCATCCTTTACCGCCTTTTGCTCATCAGGATGAACACTACCAATCCGTAAGTTAATGATAGATAGATTTGTTGACTGTTTGGATATTAAATACCCAATTTGCTCGGAAGCAAACTTTAACACCCCATATAATCCATGGGAAGAAGGATAATCACTAGTGGTTATTTCTCTACCTAATGTAGAAAAACCATTCTTCTCGTAGGTATCAGTAGTATGATTACTGCTTGCATACACCACCTTCGGAATACCTAATGTCATGGCAGCATGCAACACCAAAAAGGAAGATATCAAATGTATATTGGTCATACGTTGAAACTCTTGTACGTCCTCTAAATCGTTTTCCGATTTAATCGTGAGTAAATTGATAAGTGCATCCGTATCTTTTGGAATGCTTTCTAATAACATCTCAGCATTCCTAGCATCCACTTCTATAAATTCATCAGCCTTTTTTGGAGCTTTTTTATCGAGAATGACTATTTCATATTTCTCTGCAAGACCCTTATATAAAATGGAACCAATTGTCCCCGCCCCACCAATAATGGTTATCTTTTTTTTCATTACTCTCCTCCATTAGAAAAGGTTATATCTGATATATATTTTCCCTATTCTAAAGAAGCTATCCATTTTGTTTTAACCGAATTGCCTTATCTTTATGATATTCAAATTTTTTTATTAGCTTACTTTTCAGTTCATAATCCAAACAACTTTCCACTAACAAAAAATGATAATTCATTCGAAAGCTATGCCAATTGTACAAAATCTTAGATATAAACGTCATATGTACCGCTCCTATCCTAGATTAACGTGTTGGACTTTACCCAAATCTAAAAAAATTCAAACACGACAATCATCACTTTGAAATGAATTTAATAATCCCAAAAATCCCTATCCATATAGGAAGACTAATCACCAAAGCCCAAGTAAATCCTCTCGCAAAATTCCCTTCATGTTCTTCCATTGTAATCACATCCACTTTTTTATTCTTTATGACCAAATTAGTGGATGATTAAACCAAAAAAGCTACGTTCCTAATTAGAAACGTAGCATGTATCCCTTTCTACAACCATTATTTCATCCATTCTTAATTTTTACTACGCAGTCGATCAAGAAGAACAGCAATGACAATGACTATCCCTTTTACGACTTGTTGCCAGTAATAATCTACGTTAAGTAAGGTCATTCCATTTGTTAGTACAGCCACAATTAGCACCCCAATGATGGTACCTTGTATTCTGCCGCGTCCTCCTACAAAACTAGTACCACCTAGAACGACAGCTGCAATCGCATCCAGTTCAAACGCTATACCTACCATCGGCTGTCCTGAGAATAAGCGTCCTGCCATAACAACTCCACTAATACCTGCAAGTAACCCACTGATAGAGTAGACATTTATTAATGTACGATTCACTTTAATTCCTGTTAGATGTGCAGCCTCTTCATTGCCGCCAATCGCATAGACATGGCGTCCAAACATGGTATATTTCAAGACGACAAACATGATGAGATAAACAATGGCCATGATATATATCGGAGTAGGTATACCAAATATTTCACCTGCTCCAATAAACTTGAACTTCTCTGATGCTAAAACTACGGGATAACCACCTGTAATGACATACGCCAATCCTCTTAAATATGTCATACTACCAAGTGTGACGATAAACGCAGGTAGCTTGGTTACCGCTGTTAAATAACCGTTAATCGCCCCAGCCACATATCCAACACCAGCTCCAGCTAACATCGCTAATACAACAGGAGCTCCTGCGTTTGAAAGTAAAACAGATATTACACCGCTTAAAGCGAGAGTTGATCCAACAGATAAATCTATCCCACCTGTTAATATAACAACGGTCATTCCAGCAGCAAGAATTGCAGTGATTGAGCTTTGCTTCAATACGTTTAATATATTACTTGAATCTGTGAAATTTGGTGCGATCACACTCATAACTACGATTAATAAAGCAAGAATGATTAACATGCCCAGCTGATTAAATATTTGTTTGGAACGATCCTTGAATGTAACTACTGTTGGACTAGTAGATTGTACATTAATATTCATCATTTAACCTCTCCTGTAGCATAGAACATTATTTTTTCCTGTGTTGCTTCCGCATGAGACAGTTCGGCTCTTAGTCTGCCTTCGTGCATCACTACGATCCGATCACTTACTCCAAGTATTTCGGGTAATTCAGAAGAAATCATCAATACAGCAAGTCCTTTTTCAGCTAGTTGATTAATAATTTTATGAATCTCTGTTTTCGCACCTATATCTACCCCTCGTGTAGGCTCGTCTAGCAGCAGTACCTTTGGACCAATGGATAGCCATTTTGCTATAACGACTTTCTGTTGATTTCCACCGCTAAGGCCCATTACGTTTTGTTCTTTTGATGCCGTTCTGACTCCAAGTTCTTCAATATAGCGATCCGCTTCACGGTTGATTTTCTTATATTGCAAAATCCTAAATTTACGGTACAGGGGGTATTGTGCCATCATGATATTTTCTTTGACTGATAGATTCGGTAATAAACCCTGTTCTTTCCTGCTTTCAGGTACGTGGGCGATCCCGAGCTTCATCGCATCAATTGGGTTCCTTATCTGAACAGACTTTCCGTCCATGATAATTTGACCCTCTGACCGTTCGGATAAACCAAAGATGGTCCTCACCAGTTCAGTTCTTCCAGCTCCAACAAGTCCTGCTAAACCAACAATTTCCCCAGGATAAATTTTCAACGAGACATTTTTCACGATTTTTTTGTCGGAGACACCTTTCAACTCGAGTACTGGTTGTTGATTCTTCGCTCCTGTATCATTTTCGCTTCTCTCTCTTACAAACAGCTCATTTAATTCTCGTCCTACCATAAGTTTTACTAAATGCGTAGGATTTGTTTCCGATATTGGACCGCTCGTGACCAAGCGACCGTCTCGAAGTACGGTAAAACGATTGGAAATTTTAAAAATTTCGTCCATTCGGTGGGAAATGTAAACGATCGCAACACCTTTTCTTTTTAATTCGTCTATGATTATAAAAAGCTTCTCTATTTCTTTATCTGTTAGAGAGGCGGTTGGTTCATCCATAATTAATATTTCTGAGTTAAGTGATAATGCACGAGCAATCTCCACCATTTGTTGTTGAGCGACACTTAATGAACTAACATCCGCTCGAGGATCCAATGAAGAACCAATGGAAGTTAAAACTTTTTCAGCTTTTTCATAAATATCGTTCCAGCTAATTAAACCCATTCTATTTTTCTTTAACGAGGTACCCATTAATATATTTTCTCCAATCGATAAGTTGGGCGATAAACTTATCTCTTGATGAATAACACTAATACCTTTGCTTCTAGCATCCATGGGATGATTCCACCGCACTTCTTCACCTTTGTAGATAATCGATCCGCCATCAGGTTGGTACACACCTGCCATTATTTTCATTAAAGTAGATTTCCCTGCACCATTCTCACCCATTAATGCATGAACTTCCCCTTTAAAAAGCTCAATATCAACGTTTTGTAACACCTTCACACCAGAAAACTGCTTTGTTACACCCTTCATACTCATTATAGGTTGTTCATTTAGAGAATAATGCTTCGTTTGTTGCTTTTTCGTTACGTTCATTACTGCCCCTCCCTACATACATTTGGTGTAAACATAGTGCTCGATATTAGAGCACTATGTTTATCTTTTCATTCCGAGGGGTACTGATTACCACCCACTATATGAATCAACATTTTCTTGAGTAATGAATTCAGTTGGGATAAGAACTTCTGAGTCTACTTTCTCTCCATCTATTATTTTTAATGCTAAAGCTACACCATCAATCACCATCTGATTAGGGAACTGTGCTGAAGTACCTGCAAAGCTGCCACCTTTATTCAGTGCATCAACTGCAGCAGGAGCACCATCAACACTTACGAGAAAGAACTCATCTTCTCTACCAGCTTGTTCTTGAGCAATTTGTACTCCGACAGCTTCTTCGTCATTAATGGTAAAAACGGCATCAATTTTCTTATTGGCAGATAATATTCCTTCCATTACAGTAAGCGCCTTCTCACGGTTACCTTCTCCGTTCTGGTTAGCAACCACTTTAATGTCAGGATATTTGCTTATCACTTCATTAAAGCCCTTAATTCTATCTGTTACAGCTGATACAGGAGGTCCATCAATAATGACAATATTTCCTTTTTCATTCAATTGCTCTACTAAGTACTCAGCAGCTAATCTCCCCGCTTGAACATTATCTGACATCACAACTGTATCGATTCCACCTTCTGCAAAACCGTCAAGAGCGACAACCGGAATTCCAGCTGCTTTTGCTTGACTAACTGCACCTGCAATCCCAGCCGAATCAAATGGACTTAACAAAATGAGATCGACTTTCTTTGTAATGAAGTCTTCAATTTGTGCCGTTTGCTTTGCCAGATCATGATCTGCACTCACAGTAATGACTTCTGCATCATATTTAGCAGCAACTTCTTCAGCCCCTTTGGACATTGCTACGAAGAATGGATTCCCTAAAGTTGGAACGGTCAACCCGATCTTAAGTTGTTTTTCTTTATCATCAGTATTATTTTCATCCGTAGCATTCGTAGAAGAGCTCTCTCCACTGCTACAAGCATTTAATAAAGTTAAGAGTAATACGAATAAAATAATGTGGAATCTCTTCATGATTTTCATGGTATCAAAACCTCCAAATAATAATTTCCTAGAATAATAGTTGTTTTTCAAAATACAAATCTTGAAAAAAAGTTTGTTTTGCCATACCATAAAAATGAGTTCTAAAATTCTAAAGAATTTTAGGCATACTCAAATAGAGGTATGATTTAGGGTTTTTTTCCATTTGGCCGTGGGTCCCCCTGAATCGTACTTTTTTCTTGCTTTTTTTTGCTACAGGAAAATAGAAATTCTATCTAGTAGATTTTCCTTTATTATGTATAAGCCTCACCTCCAAAAATATAGCGCTTTCATAAATCGTTTACATTCATTCATAAACGTGGATGTTTTTGCTCGTTTATGCTCATTTTTGATTATATGTTCTTTTTTACCATTTTTCAATATTAATTTTCAGAAAAGTCAAAATCGATACCGTCTTTTTTTTATTTTTCACAAATTTTAATTGACTGAATTATTATTTATTGATAATATCTTACTTAATTCAATACAGCCGCCATGATGGTAGTGGATCAAACTATTACCGGAGCAGCTTCTGGAGAGACCGTATGTATACGGCGCCGAAGGATTCACAATCTCAGGCAAAAGGACAGGAGAGAATGTTTGCATAATAATATTTTGCACACTCTTCTTACCCGAGATTGGAGATACTCCAATCTTTTTTTATTTCAAAAAAATAATGAGGTGGAACGAATGGAAAGAAGACGTGCAGTGGTAAGTGTGATTGGAAAGGACAAGGTTGGCATTATATCAAAAGTGACAACTATTCTCGCTGAAAATAATATGAATATTTTGGATATCAGCCAAACCATTTTACAAGACTTTTTTACCATGATGATGATTATTGACGTGACCGGAAATGAAAATTTGTCAAAACTCCGTGACCAACTGGACTTAGTTGGAGAGGAAATGGATTTAAAAATAAACATTCAGCTTGAAGAGATTTTTCAAGCGATGCACAGAATTTAGTTAGGTGGTGACTGTATATGACAATTGCAATGGATGAAATCCTTCAAACAATACGAATGGTTCAAATGGAAAACCTTGATATCCGAACAGTAACAATGGGAATCAGTCTCCGTGATTGTGCGGATTCCGATTTCCATAAAATGCAGCAAAATGTATTTCATAAAATAACTACTTATGCTAAGGATTTAACGAAAGTAGCAGAAGAAGCAGAAAAGGAATTTGGCGTTCCGATTATTAATAAGCGTATATCTATTACCCCGATTGCTGAAATCCTAGGAAGTGCAACCGTTGAACAAACCGTGGAGCTTGCAAAAACTCTTGACCTAGCCGCAAAGCAATTAGGTGTAGATTTTATCGGAGGATTCTCTGCCCTTGTTCACAAAGGATTTTCTAAAGGAGATGAGACCTTACTTAAAGCCTTGCCAGAAGCACTTAGTGTAACAGAGCGCGTTTGCTCCTCAGTTTCAGTCGCCACCACTCGCACCGGTATCAATATGGATGCGGTTAGGCAATTAGGATATGTTATCAAAGAAGCAGCCGAGCGGACAAAGGATCAAAATGGAATTGCGTGTGCTAAACTCGTCGTATTTTGTAATCCAGTTGAAGATAATCCATTTATGGCAGGAGCTTTTCATGGAGCTGGAGAAGGCGAAGTTGTTATTAACGTTGGAGTTAGCGGCCCTGGCGTCGTATTGAACGCGTTAAAAAAACACCCACAAGCTGACCTAGGAGAAGTATCTGATATTATCAAAAAAACAGCGTTCAAGATTACACGTGCAGGTGAGCTTATTGGTAGAGTGGTAGCCAATCGGCTCGGCATTCCGTTTGGAATTATGGACCTCTCCTTGGCTCCTACCAACGCCATTAATGATAGTGTTGCAGAAATCTTAGAGGAAATCGGTCTTGAGCGCGTAGGTACTCATGGAACGATCGCAGCCCTGGCCCTCATGAATGATGCGGTAAAAAAAGGTGGAGCCATGGCCAGTTCTTATGTTGGTGGATTAAGCGGTGCTTTTATCCCGGTCAGTGAAGATAATGGAATGATTCGAGGAATTATTGACGGTGCTCTAAGTTTATCAAAGCTTGAAGCAATGACATGCGTCTGTTCAGTCGGCCTTGATATGATAGCTATAACAGGAGATGTTACCCCTGCTACCCTATCCGCAATGATTGCAGATGAAGCGGCCATCGGAATGATTAACAAAAAAACAACAGCAGTAAGGGTCATCCCTGTGCCTGGAAAACAAGAAGGAGAAATGGTTGAATTTGGAGGACTTCTTGGAAGAGCACCGGTTATGGGAGTAAATCCATTTAGCTCACAAAAAATGATCAATCGCGGTGGAAGAATTCCCGCACCATTACAAGCACTGATTAATTAAATTATTAGTGGTAAAGAAAAAACTGTGTTAACCATTTTTGGTACACAGTTTTTTCTTTCACTTTTCTACGACTAGTTTGCCATTTTGCTCTAAAACCGATAAAAATACAGGTCGTTCATTTTGGGACCGATTGGGTGAATGAATGGCTAGTTTTAATTCATCATTAAAAGTTCTAAATAGCATCGCATGTCCGCCATCTTCGTCTAATAAAGATTCCTTCTCCTGAACCCACGGGCCACGTATATCACCAGATTCTGATATAGCGATTCCAACCGCATACCCTTTAGGACTTCTACTTGACCATAGCATTTGTAACCGTCCTTTTTGATCTTGATACAGAAAAGGTCCGTCTGTGATATATTCCGTCTCCCCTCTCACCGAGACTGCCCAGTTGGCACTTGACGCTTTGAACAAAAAATAAGGCTCCCCTACTGTCGATTGAAAATCAGGTGATAAGCGCTGGGCACAGATTTCTCCATCTTGAACCTGAAGCCATTCATGGCAAAAAATGATCCATGGTTCTTCGTTACTATCTATAAATAATGTCCCATCAAGACATTCCCAATGACTAGGAGTAATCGGATGTTCTGAAAGAGGTGAAAACGGACCTAATGGATGGTCTGAAGCTAGGATTTGAGTACCGCGACATTTTCCTTCCCCTTTAAAACTAGCAAACATATAATACTGATCATGATAAAAATACACCTCAGGTGCCCAGTAATGTTGATTTGCCCAAAAGTATGCGTCCGGTCGGAAAACGGGAAATGGACCTTCCCAGTTTACTAAGTCTCTGCTTTTATAGGCATCAAATCCTGTCGTTCCATACAAATAATAGTTTTTTGAATCATGGTCAGTAAGGATAAAAGGATCTAGAATCCTTATCTCATCTTTCGTTAACATATTTCCCTCCTAATTTTTCTAACGGTGTCGCAAGATAGGTTTAAAATCCCCTTTTTCTTAGCCATCTTTCACAAAGCTTTGGCCAAACTTTTACTTCTGGATGATCCTCCGCTAACCCTAATCCATGTCGACCACTTTCAAATACATGTAGTTCAAGAGGAACGGAATTTCTCCTTAACCCTTTTGCATAGAGGAAGCTGTTCTCCACGTCTACTGATTCATCATCAGCTGTATGCCAAAGAAATGCTGGCGGTGTAAGTTCATTAATATGTAACTCATTCGATAACAGATAAATCAGTTTTTCACTTGGGTTTTCACCTAAAATATTTAGCTTGCTTCCGGCATGAGCCGATTCTCCCATTGTGATCACCGGATAACAAAGAACCGTGACATCAGGCCGACAGCTAATTCGTTCTATAGGGTCTTCGGCCCCCGGATTTCCTAAATCAAAATGTGTTCCTGCGGTAGATGCCAAATGTCCTCCGGCAGAAAATCCTAATATCCCTACCCGGTTTGGATCGATCCTCCAATTAGTAGATTGGTATCTTACCATTCGAATCGCCCTTTGAGCATCATAAAGTGGAAGTGGATGTTTATGAGGGGCGACACGATAATTAAGAACAATCGCAGAAATCCCTATTGAATTGAGCCAATTAGCAACTGGATAAGCCTCATGGCTCGCTCGATGAGAGTATCCTCCTCCCGGTGCTATAATCATGACTGGATGGGAACCTTCCCCGTCTAATAAAAACAGTTCTATATTAGGAGAAATATCTCTACCACCATCTTTGATGTTTGTTGATTTCCATAGTAATACTTGTTTTGAAACATCTTTCTCCATTACATTCCCTTCTCTCTGAATGGTTTAGGCAAGTCATTAAAAAAACGGGTCTCAATAAACTGAGAGCCCGGATTTTACTGTCCTTGAAGTAGTAATTTTGATTTTTGTTCTATTTTCTCAAAGGCCATGGTTGCAGGTTTCATGATAAATAGAGCGAGAAGATTTCCGCTATAAAGGATACAGATTGGCGGTGCATACGATAGCGCAAAACAAATACCAAAACTACCAATTAACATGTAAAAGGTGGAAAGAGGATTCATAATCATCACAAAAAATGAATTCTTAATCACCTGACTAATTTTCATATCATAATGTACAAACATTGGAAAAATATAAAACAACATACAAATTAAGATAAAAGAAATTAATAAAAATGGAATATAAAGGATCGATACGAAGCTACTTGTTGCTTGAATCACAAAGTGAAAATCGATATACAAAATGACTCCAATCGTAAATATAATCAATCCGAGAATATTACTTTTTACAAACTCCTGTTTATATGCAGTCCAGAAGGTCCTAAATATAGATACATCTTCTTTTCCATACATCCACTTTCGAACAACCGAATACATAGCCACTGTGGCTGGAAAAAAGCCAAATAGGATAAGACCTAATAGGGAAAATGAAATCCATAGTATGTTTAAGAAAGCCAGTCTTGATATCCATTCCAATAATTTATAAAAACCGCCCATAAAAGCAGAAGTTTCCATTTGTCATCCCCCTCGTTCCCAAGAAACTATTCCGTAATACATGTCTTTGCCACTTCGGTTTGCTTACAATCCCTCTTATGAAGTGGCAAAGGAATAAGACAATCCACAGAATTGGATGTACCTATTAGCCTTTAAGTCCACTCGTACTGATTCCTTCCACAACATGACGTTGAAAGAGAAAGAAAATAACAAATACAGGAATTAATGTGACCACCGACATCCCAAACATGGAGCCCCAGTTAGAAACTGTTTCATTACTCAGAAACATATTTAATGCCATGGAAACGGTATACTTTGATGGGCTATTTAAATATAACACTGGTCCTAATAAGGATTCCCAAGTCCAATAGAATGAGAAAATCGATGCCGTAGCTAATGCTGGTTTAATTAATGGCAAAATAATCTTTGTAAATATTTTAAAGGTACCACATCCATCAATAATCGCCGCTTCATCTAACTCTCTCGGTATCGTCCTAATAAATTGTACTAGGAGGAAAATAAAGAACGGATGTCCAAAATATGCTGGGATAGCAAGTGGCTTAATGGAGTTAAGCCAACCAAGCTTCGAGAAAATAATATATTGAGGAACCATTAACACATCGTGTGGAAGCATTAAGGTAACCATCATGATCCCAAACCAAAGCGCTTTTCCTTTAAACTGTAATCTTGCAAATCCAAAGGCAATAAAGGCCGATGATATTACTTGTCCAATTAGGGTAATAACCACCAGAATGGCTGTGTTTTTAATAAACACCCCAAAGGAATTGCCGCCAATCCCTTTCCACCCTTCTGCAAAGTTGGTCCAAATCCATGGATCTGGGATGAGTGATTTCGCAGTAATAAAGATTGTATCACTGGGTTTAAAGGAACTCATGAGGAGCCAAATAACTGGATACAGCATCAATATAGCAAATCCGCCGACAAGTATGTGATAGATCCACCATCTTGGTGACTTTAACTTCGATGTCATGATTATCTGCCTCCTTCTGATTCATAGTGAACCCAGTATTTTGAAGTACTAAAGATGACCGCTGTTAATATACCCACAATAATGAGCATGACCCATGCCATTGCGGAAGCATAACCCATATTAAAGAACTCGAACCCTTGAATGAATAGATATAGAGAATACAGAAGTGTTCCGTCTAACGGTCCCCCGGTACCTTTTGAAATAATAAAGGCTGGAACAAACGTCATAAATGCAGCAATCGTCTGCATGACCGTATTGAATAAGATAACTGGGCTTAGCATTGGAAGAGTGATTTTAAAGAATTTTTGAACTCCATTGGCTCCGTCCACGCTTGCTGCTTCATAGTAACTCTTTGGAATACCTTTTAATCCCGCTAAGAAGATTAACATCGAAGAACCAAATTGCCATACAGATAAGAAGATAAGCATCCATAATGCCGCTGTAGGGTTACCAAACCATCTAACGGTTGGGATTCCAATTAATTCTAGTAAAATATTAACAATACCAATATCACCGAACACATTACGCCACATAATGGCAACAGCCACACTGCCTCCGATTAGAGACGGTAAATAGAACAATGAGCGATATAGTCCTACTGCTTTAGAAGCGGTGTTTAACATCATGGCAATTAACAATGCGAATGCGAGTCGTAAAGGAACCCCAGCAAACACATAAATGAGTGTCACTTTTAACGATTGCCAATAGCGGGGATCGCCTGTAAACATTTTTATGTAGTTGTCTAATCCTATCCATTTGGGTGGTGCAAAAAGGTTATAGTTTGTAAATGATAAATATAAAGATGCAACGATTGGAATGAATGTAAAAGCAAGGAATCCAATAACAAAAGGGCTAATAAACGCATAACCTGTCAAGTTTTCCTTGATGATACGGCTTCTTTTGCTTATAGAACGGATTGGAAGATCTGCTTTTGCATTTCCCTTTATCACAGGTGTACTCATTGGTTCATCTCCTTAATTCTTTGACCTCGTTTCCATAAGATGAAAGGGCGATAGCTGATCGAAAAGGTGATCAGCTATCTTTGGAAATTTTTATTTGTTTTGCGATAAGACGCTTTCAGCCTGCTGTCTAAACTGCTTTGCTGCATCTTCCACTTTTAGATTTCCATAAGCCATTTGTTCAGCTAAACTATCTAGAGTCTCGATAATTTCACCAGCACCTACTGGGTCTGGACCATCAAATGTAGAGCTGTTTCCTTCTGCCCACTCAACATAGTCAAATACTTGTACTTGTGCTGGAGAAAGTAGTGGCTTTAATGCTTCTTTAACAGTTGCAGAACCAGGAACACCACGGTCACCAAGATTTAATTTATTCGCTTCGATATCGTTGATCATGAAGTCAATAAATTTTGCAGCTTCTTCTTTATTTTTTGAATTATTTCCAACAGACCAGAACATACTTGGCTTTAAATATAGTCCTTTATCGCTGTCAGGACCTGGCATTGGAGCAATAGCAAGATCTCTATTCGCAACTTGTTGTAAACCTACGAATTGGTTAGACCACTGCCAAATACCAATCGCATTTTGTGTAACTACAGGATCATCTTCAATCCCTTTTAGTTGAGCCATAAAGTCTGGAGTTGGAGCTGATTTGTCCAGAATTAAATCGGATCTCATTTTAAAGAAATCGACGAACAATTGGTCATCTTTATATCCTAAAGAAGCACCATCTTTACTGTATAAAGACTCACCCTTTGTTCTTAAATAGTAGTTAAAAAATACATCGGCTTTCATGCTTGTATCTACAAACAATCCTGCATCTTTCGCTTTTGCAGCGATATCTAGGTAATCATCCCAAGTCCAATTTTCAGGGATTGAATCCACACCAGCTTTTTGAAGTCCCGCTGGGTCATAATGGAAACCAACGACGTTTACACCTGCGTTAATTCCATAAAGCTTGTCGCCAATTTTCCCACCATCGATAACGTTTTCAGAAATATCTGCTGTATTAATTTCATTACCAACATAAGAAGTTAGGTCAGCGATTTGACCGTTTTGAGCATATTGTGAGAAATAAGATAAATCCATTTGGACAATATCCGGAAGCTCATTTGCAGCAGCTTGTGGAGCTAACTTCTTCCAGTAATCATCCCATGCAGCATATTCTGCTTCGATTTTTACATTTGGATTTTTTTCTTCATACATTTCAATTATTTTAAGTGTGTAATCATGACGTGGTTGTGATCCCCACCAGGCAATACGAAGAGTTACTTTTTCATCTTTATTGTCTTCTTTTGGTTCTTCAGACTCATTGCTACTAGGTGAACTGCTGTTACATGCTGCTAAGGAAAAAACTAAAACAAAAGTAAAGATTAACACTAAAAACTTTTTCATTCTTTTTCCCCCTTCTTTTTCCACACTTTTATGTAAGTGTTTACATTTTTATTATGCAACCAATTCCAACTATTCTGAATCCATTTTTCCGTCCTATTTGTTTAAAAATCAGACATTTATTTGAAAACAAAAAAGACTCCTTGAACAAGTAGTATTTCTTGTTCAAAAGAGCCCTTACTGCAAGAAAAAGGATCTAGTTTTTTTTCGATAGAATATTATTCGCTTCTGTTCTAAACATTATCGCCCCTTCACTTGGGGTAATCTTCTTAAAAAGAATTTGGTCAGATATATCCTGTAGTAAACTGACTACCTCGATAGCGCCTAACGGATCTGCTTTTTCCACTTTAGGATTATTATTTTTTACGTGATAAACATAATCAAACACTTTTTTCTGGTCTTCGGAAAGTATGGTTACTATTTCTTCGGCAACTGTTGAAGAAATAGGTACTCCTCTTTCCCCTTTTATGATTTGATTTGCTTCAATATTATTGATAAAAAAATTAATAAATAGCGCAGCTGCTTCTTTATTCTTTGAACTCTTAGAAATAGAAAAATGCATGCTCGGTCTTAATGTTAGTCCGTCACCCTGACCTGGACCCGGAGGGGGAATAAGTTCAAGTTCACGGTTGGCAGTCTCTAATAAACCGATGTATTGATTGGAATAAGCCCAGGTCATAGGTGCTAATTTATTTACAAGTAACCCATTCTCAATTCCCTTAATTTGATCTTCTTCATCCGCTCTTGGAAAGGCACCTTTTTCTAGCAATCTTAATTGCATTTCAAAGTAATCGATAAACAACTGATCTTCCTCATAGCCCAATCCTGTGCCGCTATTATTATATAAATTCATTCCTTTTGTTCGTAAATAATACGAAAAAAACACGTCAACGGATTTCATTCCATTGGTTCCATAAATACCCTTTGCATTATGTACCTTGGAAACAATTTCTTCATAGTCGGCCCAGGTCCAGTTGGATTCTGGAAACGAATCAATAGCTGAAGAAAGTAAATCCCGGTCTACAATAATAGCAGGTACATTCATACCAAGTGGAAAACCGTACATAGATCCATTAACTTTTCCTCCTAAAAGAACATCTTCACTAATATCCTCTGTATTAATCACTCCTTCCTCGATAAAAGGAGTCAGGTCCTCAAGCAGATTATTCTCACTATATGTTTTCAAATATAGGAGATCCATTTGCACTATATCTGGTAGCTGATTTGCAGCCGCCAGCGGAGCTAGTCTTTTCCAATAATCATCCCAATAAGCATACTCTGGTTCAATATTTATATGGGGGTATTTTTTTTCAAACAATTCAATTACTTCCATTGTATAATCGTGTCTGGGCTGCTCACCCCACCAGGCAATCCGGATAGTAACCCTCTCCTGACCCTTACTTGCTGCCGAATGGAGCAGGTCGAGTTTTACACAACCACCAGCACAAAATACCATTACTAGGGATAAGGTTGAAAATAATAGTTTTTTCATCGTTATTTCCCCTTTTTTATATTTTTTACTGCCCTTGTAACGATTCTTTTTTATATTCTGATGGAGTGTATCCTGTATGTTTTTTAAAGACCTGACTAAAATATTGAGGGTTTTCACCATACCCAATTTTTTCTGCTATTTCAAACACCTTAACATCGTTTTCTATTTCAATAAGCTTAATAGCCATTTCAATTCTTTGTTTGGTTAGGTAATTAGAAAACTTTTCGCCCGTTTCTTTCTTAAATAACTTTCCTAGATAATCAGCATTCATATATAACATCTCATTCGCAACCCAATGCAAGGATAGATGCTGATTTCCCATATGTTTTTCAATAATTTCAATTACTTTATTAATAATGGCAGAATGTTTCTTCTTATTTTGGTTATAAAATAAAGAGGTTATTTCTTGGGCAACGCTTTCAAAAAAGGATTTCATCGTTTGTATCGTTTCCATTTCTAGCAAAACGGTTAATTGACCTAAATACTTATTCATCTGTTCTGCTTCACACAAACGAATCATCGAATTAAAGAGTTGTATGACATAAGACTTGGTCGTATGAATATCGAGTTTTAAATAGATTAGATGATTAATAAAATTACTGATTTCGTTCTTAACATCCTCCCATGAACCCGATTTTACTAGACGGCAAAATTTTTGATCATCAAAATAAAAATCTCCTTCCGCTAGATTGTAAGGATTGGAGATATCCTTTGTCGTAATGATACCTCCTTCATTTAAATAAAACCGGTATGAAAGGCAATCAAGGGCTTCCTTGTATAATTTATTGGCGTGACAAATGCTTCCTTCGTCACTTATAGCAATCGTACAATCTATTTGGTAATATTGGTAAAATGTTTTTTTAATTTTTTCAATTTGGCTATGAAGACTAATAGTGTCCTCATAACCTTCAATTAATAACAACACGGTTTCCCCAACTGTACAGCTGAGTATATAAGAGGGCAAAATATGTTCCGCTATATTTTTAATAGCAAACATATGCTCAAATTGGAATTCCCCCTCAAGTTGGAATAAAATGAGCCGGACTTTAGAAGAATGTAAATCTAATTGAAATAGTTTATGATAGTAATCTAAATCTTTGTTTTCATACTGATTCGTAACAATTTCCTTTAACATCTGTTCCTTTGCATAGGGCATAACACTTTCGAGGGTACCTTTCATCTGTTGAACAAATTGTTCTCGATTTTGTCTTTGTGTTAACTCCTCACAAAGCTCGGTTACAGCATCCATAATCGAGTTCTCGTTACAAGGTTTTAATAGATAGTGCTTCACTCCATATGCCATTGCCTGTTTTGCGTAATCAAATTCACTAAAGCCTGATAGGAGAATAAATCGTATGTGTGGAAACACGCTGTTAACTTTTTCAACAAGCTCTAACCCGTTCATCCCAGGCATTTTAATATCACTAATAACGATATCTGGTTGTTTTTGTTCAATTACACTGAATGCTTCGATGCCATTTCTTGCCGTTCCAATTAATTCGGTCCCTATCGCTTCCCAGTCAATTACCTTTGCCATTCCGTCAGTAATGATTCGTTCATCATCTACTAATAAAACCTTATACATAATTTCCCCCCTTATCAAACGGTAGTACGATGATTACTTTTGTTCTTTCATTTGGTACACTTTCAATCCTAACTCCATAGTCTTCTCCGAAAGAAAGCTTTATTCTTTCATCTATATTTGATAACCCTAGCCCTTGTCCTCTAGTTTTCACTTCTCCCCTTTTTAACTTTTCAATAAAGGCAGGCTCCATTCCTGGGCCATTGTCCTCCACAATGAGTTGGAACGAGTCACTATCAACAATTGAATACACTTCAATTTTACAAGTATCTATCATTGGTTCTAAGGCATAGTGAATGGCATTTTCCACAAGGGGCTGTATCGTTAGTTTTGGAATGGAATATCCATAAAGATCCGTATTCACATTCAAGTGAAAATCCAATCGTTCTTCAAATCGATAACTCTGAATAATAATATAATTTTTAACGATATCAAGCTCTTCCTCTACCGTAATTAATGGCTTCTTTAAAGAGATAGAATTGCGCAATAAAAAACCGAGCGCTTCAACCATTTTTGAAATTTGAGTTTGTCCATTCCCCTTGGCTAACCAGTTGATTGATTCTAATGTATTGTATAAAAAATGGGGATTAATTTGAGCCTGTAAAGCTTTAAACTCTGTTTCCTTAATCGTCAGCTGCTTAGAAAACACTTCATGGATCAACTCGTCAATTTGTTGGATCATCGTTTGAAAGTTTTGTTGCAATTTTCCTACTTCATCATCCTGAGTCGTGGAAAATTTAAGCGTTTCCTTTTTGGCCTCTTTAAAATCACCAACCTTTACGTGTTGCATTCCAGCTACAAGATTTTCTAAAGGAATGGTTATGTTCCTTGCAAATCGCATTCCTAATACCGTTACAACAGCGAACATCAAAATAAATATAATGATTAAAAATGTTTTCACTAGATTTATATTGTTGAAAATTTGATTAAAGGGAATCGCATTTACATAACCCCAATCAAAGTATTTCGACTTAATAGAAACAAGAAAGTAACTTTTATTATCAATTTCTTTTATCTGATAGCCAGAGTCTAATGTTAGTAAGTGATCTTTTAGGAAATTGGTTTCCTTTGGAAAAATAATGTCATTATTATCAACAATAAAGAATTCTCCATCCATCCTTTTCGATCCCTCTAAAATATTCCCTACAAGCTTATCCATATTGATATAAATGACGAGTGTACCTAAGGTGTCAAAACTTAGGTTTCGGTACTGTCTAATTTCCCGAGCGGTAGCGATGGTAAAATCATTTTCCTTTGGATTAAGCCATACATTGCTCCCATCCGCACTTATGGCCATCTCGGTAACATACTTTTTTTGTCTCTCTGTTAGTTTTAAGTTTTTGGGACCGACAGCGTACTCTTCGCCATTTGCGTCGACTAAATACACCGATTGGATATAAGTTTCTTTATTGACATAGCTAAGAAGTTTATCACTCATTTGGTTACGCAATCGAAATTTTTCATATTCTGTACTGTCTTCCATTATTAATGACAAGTATTGTTGGATTTGTGGATCCGTTAAAATATTGTAGGAAACATCCTCCATCCTCTTTAGTTCATTCTCTATACTATTTGAGGATGTACTTAAAACTTGTGAGGATTTACTATATATTTGTTCATCATACATTTTAAATGCATAGCTTAATCCAAAGAATGTAAAAGAAAATGAGAGAACCATAATCCATGAAACGAGTACAAATAGTTTGTATTTAATTTTCAGATTGTCATATCGCCTCTTTAGTTGACGAAAAGCCTTTTTCATTAGAGTGATTCTCCATTTTCATATAATAGTAGGTAAAAAGATACATATGTAAGCGTCCTCATTTTCCCGCAAGAAAACACCATAAAATTTGTCCGTACGTGTTAATTAAATTTTACCATTATCAAACTATTTTTCAAAGGGAATAATTAAATAGTTGGATTTTTCTAAACAATCCGAACATAGTTGCAACATTTAAAACATATCAAATAGCCCCTAAGTACTGTACTCAGGGGTCAAACATTAGCCAACAACTAAAGAGGAGTATTGTGAAGTATATAAACTCCAATAAAGTCCTTTTTGTTGAATTAATTCCTCGTGTGTCCCTTCTTCTCGAATCTTCCCTTTTTCAATATAAAAGATTCGGGATGCATTTTGAATCGTGGAAAGCCGGTGAGCAATGATAAAAGAAGTTCTTCCAGAAAGCAAAGCCTCAAGTCCCTTTTGCAGAGCAAGTTCTGTCTCGGTATCTATAGAAGATGTTGCTTCATCTAAAATAAGGATTTTCGGGTCAGCGAGTAATGCTCTAGCAAAAGAAATCAGCTGTCTTTGACCGTTTGAGAGCTTTGTTCCTCTTTCATTTACCTCCGTATGATAGCCATCCTTTAACTGCCTAATAAATTCATGTGCCTGCACTGCCTTAGCAGCCTGCATGACCTCTTCATCGGACGCTTCCAATCTTCCATAACGGATATTCTCCATAATGGTTCCCGAAAAAATAAACGGGTCCTGAAGCATGACTCCCATCTGCTTCCGAAGGGACGTAACACTAACGGACTTTATATCAACATCATCTATTTTTATGACTCCGCTATTAATATCATAAAAACGGCTAATCAAATTGACAATCGTTGTTTTTCCAGAACCTGTTGGGCCAACAATGGCTATGGTTTCACCCGGATTCACTTTGAAGTTGATGCCATCTAAGTTTCTATCGTTTTCTTCATAACCAAAAATGACATTCTCAAAATCCACCTTACCTTTAATAGCGTCTAGGTCCGTTGCTCCAGGTTCACTCATGATCGTCGGTTTTTCATCCATCATCTCAAAAATACGTTCTAGGTATGCCGAAGCATTAATAATTGCATTGTAAAAGTTCCCGATATTGGTCAGTGGTGTCCAAAACATCCAAATATATCCGACAAATGCAACCAAGGCTCCGACTGTAATGCCGTTCCCAATCATACTGATGCCAATAACGTAAATCAAAGAGACGGTTAATACCGAAATATTTTCAATCGCTGGCCAAAGTAGGAAATGAACCTTAATCGCTTTAATCCATGTACCTCTATACCCATTGGAAACCCCATGAAAAATTTTCTTATTTTCTTCCTCTTGGACAAACGCTTGGGTTACTTTAATTCCATTAATGCTTTCATGGATATACGCATTCATATTGGATTGCTTATTGCTTAAATTTTGCCATGCTTTCCGCTGAGCATTTTTTATTAAGAAAATAATTGCTGCAAGGATCGGAAAACCAGCCATCGCAGCTAGCGTTAACTTAACATCAATCGCAAGCATAAAGCCGATAATGACCAATAAGCTAAAGAGATCGGTAATTAAATTAATCAAACCGTTTGATAATAAATCACTTAACCCATTCACATAATTAACTACCCGGACTAATATTTTGCCATGTGGTCGGCTATCAAAAAATGAAAAAGAAAGCTTTTGTAAGTGTGTAAATAAATCTTTTCGAATTTGTTTTATCACATCGTGACCAATTTGAGACATCATTCGGATTCTGTATTTCATACAGATGCCAGTAATGATCAAGGCACCTAAATAAATTCCCGCCAATATCACTAACCCTGTAATATCCTTACCTGGAATTTCTTCATCTATTGCCTGTTTGATTAAATAGGGGCCAATTAAATTCGCACCACTTGCTAGAAGCATGATTAGTACAGTTAATAGTATTGTTCTTTTATGAGGTTTCACATACACTAGTAATCTTTTTAGGTGAACGATACTAAAAGGTGTTTCCAGCTCTTCATCTACATTAAACTTATTACGTGCCACTTTATCTCACCTTCCCTGCAATTAGGTGAATATCAAAGTTTCCATACTGGTTTTGAAAAACATGGTAATAGTAGCCTCTTTTTAACAGTAATTCATCATGATTTCCTTTTTCAATGATTTTGCCATTATTCATTACGAGAATGATATCGGCCTCTTTTACAGACGAAATTCGATGGGCAATAATAAAACAAGTTTTGCTTTGTTGAATAGCTTGAAGTGTGTGTTGAATTCTTTCCTCTGTTTCTATATCCACGCTTGAGGTGGTATCATCCAAAATAAGAATACTCGGGTCTTTCAAAAGGGCTCTTGCAAGTGCAATCCGCTGTTTCTGTCCTCCTGATAATCCTACTCCCCTTTCCCCAACAATCGTGTCATAGCCGTCAGGGAGGCCTGTAATAAAATCATGAGCTTCAGCTTTTCTAGCCGCCGCTTGAACATCCTCAAGTGTTGCATTAGGATTGCCATAGGCAATATTTCCTTCAATGGTATCGGAAAATAGAAATATATCCTGCATAACCATTCCCATGGATGACCTTAATTGATGAATATCCCATTCCTTAACGTTTCTTCCACCAACTTTAATGGCTCCGCTGGACGTATCATAAAATCTGCTAAGCAAGTTCACTAATGTTGATTTTCCTGAACCAGTTGGGCCAATGATTCCCACTGTTTGCCCGGGATGAGCCTCAAAGGTCACATCCTCAAGAACCATTCCATCACCATAGCTAAAATAAACACGGTCAAACTCAACCGTAGCTGATTTTTCCTGTATGATACTTTTTTCAACACCATTAATCATTTTTGATTTTGTTAGGAGCAATTCCTCCACTTTTTCAGCAGAGGCAATAAATCTTTGTACATCATTCATCAACCAACCTGCCATCCGCATGGGGTTGTTTAACGCCCAGATCAGAGAATTGAAAATGACGAGTTCTCCAATCGTTAGTGAATCATTTATTACCATAATACCGCCGACTAAGATCATTACTACCGTTAAGACACCTGCAAGAGAATCAAGAACGGGTAAATATCTCTCCCACACTTTTGCAGACTTCAGATTTCGATCCATGAAAGCTTCGTTTTCGACTGAAAACTTCTCAATTTCATAACTTTCTTTCGCAAACGCTTTAACAACCCGATTTCCACTGATATTCTCCTGAACGACTGAATTAAGCTTCGCAAACTGATTTCTAATTTCCGTAAATGTTGGCTTAACGTCGCGCGATAAACGGAAGGCAAAAAATGCGATCACGGGCGCTATCGATAAAATGGCTAATGCCAATGGTGGATGGATGGTAAACATAAAAACGATAGCAAAGATAAAGATAGTTACATTTTCAAATATCATATAAATCGTCCAAGCGGTAAAATGTCGAATGGCCTCCATGTCACCTGTCATACGAGCCATAATATCTCCTGTTTTGGTACGATCATAGAAAGTAAAATCCAATTGAAGAAGGCGATCATAAAGGTTTTCTCTCATTCTGAAAATGACATTTTGAGATATTTTTTCAAACATGATCTGATATCCATATCGAACGGAAGTCCTCACAATTGTGGTACCGATCATTAACGCTACCAAGGTCCATAGCATTCCTATATTTTCACCATACATAACATCATCAACTATTCTCCCTGCTAGATATGGATTCACCATATTAAGGGCTGACACAGCCAATGCCAATAATAAACCAATAAACAACTTTCCTTTAAAATGACGGATATAGCTCCATGCCCAACGCAAGCTATGCATAAACTATCCCCCTCTTATTGTTATAAACTTCTGCACCCTTATGAATAGACTCATAATAAAAACGAGAGACCACTAAAAGTAGCACTAATGGTCTCTCTTTTTCTTTTTCTTTTCTACTCTAAATAAAACACCTGCTTTAACTCTGTTGAAACGGGACTGTTATCCGGGTTCGTTTCCATAATGTCCTTCATATACGCCCACCATTTTTGACAAATATCCGTTTGCGCCATCTGATTCCACTTTTCTTCATTCTCAATTTCTACATATGCGAAGAGGTTATTGGTCTTCTCATCTAAAAAAATGGAATAGTGATGCGCTCCGTGATTCTTTAATTCGATTTCCATTTCCGGCCAAAGTTCATCATGACGTTTTTTATATTCATCATGACAGCCAGGAAACACTTTCATAACTGATGCTTTTCGAATCATCGTAACTCCTCCTTAAATTGGATCATCTTATATTCAAAGCTGCTAAGCTCGAGTTTTCCTGGTGCAACTGCGCTATTCGTCTTCAAATTAACACCTCGTTGCGGAATCGTTACTGAACCGCCTTTCCCATCCATATTAATGATAAACCAAACCGTGTACCCATCCCCTTGTCTTGGGACAACGATGGTACCTTGTGATACATCGGTTCTCATAGTAAGATTTGCTTCCTGTGAGTAGTGATCGACTAATTTCTGCAATAGCAAGTCTCCTGCATCTCCTAGTGGCAATGACCCAAGCATGACGATTTTCCCTGCTCCAAGTTGATGCTCTGTTAGGAAGGCTTTCCCTTTAGATAGCCCCTCCTCAATGATTCCAACGGCAGTTTCAGAATCTGCTTCGAACACGGAACTCCATTTCCCTAGTGGTGCAGCAATATCAAAAGCACGCCCGATGCTTCCGGTACCATCCATTGGATAGGTGTAAAGTACTTCTACACCGGCATATTTTTCTAATTCCCCTAAAGCTCTATCTGTATGAACCGTGTGATGTTCGGTGCGGCCACCTGTTAATGGCCCAGCAATCCAAATCCCACCCTTTTCTACAAACTCGATTGCCCGAGCTATATAATCGGAAGATACATACGGAATAAACGGGGTGAACAACAGTTTATAACCGTCTAAACTCGCTCCTTCAGGGATTACATCACGATGAATTCCCATGGATAAAATTCGCTTATAGAAATCTGTGATTAACGTACGATGATTCAATTCTCGATGCGGCTCAGTCTTTAAGAAGGCCTTGCCACGGTCAGAATACGTAATGGCCAATTCTGCTTGC
Organism: Robertmurraya mesotrionivorans; assembly: GCF_050971805.1. NCBI lineage: Bacteria > Bacillati > Bacillota > Bacilli > Caryophanales > Bacillaceae > Robertmurraya > Robertmurraya mesotrionivorans. The sequence continues at coordinate 133,062 of NZ_JBPCCH010000003.1, forward strand.
GAAGGTGTGGTTGATAAAATAACCGGTTCAATTTCCTTACGCATTTCTGCTACTTCTAGCACATTTGAGAATCCAACGGTCGGTTTTCCCCAGGCGCTGATTACAGACCCGTGCGGCTGTTCGCAACCTGCACGCTGCTGTCTCCATAACCAATAACAAAACGCTTCAGCACCTAATGCATAGGCAGCTGCTGCTTCCGCTTTTAGATATCCATTAGGATGAGGAGTGGCATGACTTTCTAACGACGCCGCATAGGATGGACTTGTTTCCATGACCCAAAAATTCTTTCCTTTTTTGAAGTTCCTCCACAAATCATGATTAATCAAATAATTCTCAAAGTGATCGATGGTAGCATAAGTGTCAAACGAAGCAAAATCTAAGTTTTCGTAAAGCCTTTCGTTGTCTACACTGAAAAAGACAGAGCTATTATGGGTAATAGGTGCATTAGAATACTCTCTAATGATTTCTGCCTGTTCATCGGAAAACTCAGCAATTTTCTCCATTGAAAAGATCTGGTACATCGTACTTAATGATGAGTTGTGTAAGAAAGGAGCAGGACCTGGCTGTGGCACTTGTTCAAAGCTATGATAATATTCACTCCAAATCTTCGTACCCCAAGCGTCATTTAGATTTTCTATTGTTTCATAGCGGTACTTTAACCACAGATTCCATTGTTCCTCACACGTATGACACATGCATTCGCTCACGTGACACTTAAACTCATTATCAATTTGCCAACCAATTACTCCTGGCAAGCTTCCGACTGCCCTTGCTAAATTTTCGGTAATCATTGCGGCTCTTTCTCGAAAATAAGGATGGTTGGTACATGCATGCTGTCTCGAACCATGCCCCATCACCTTCCTGTCTTGATCCACATACATACGCTCTGGATGCCCATGGCTGAACCAGATGGGAGGAGTGGGTGTTGGTGTACACATGATGGATTCAATGCCATTTTCATAGAGTCTTTCTATGATTTTCACAAAAAAGCTTAGCTCAAACTTCCCTTCTTCTGGCTCCATAGTTGACCAGGCAAACTCTCCCATTCTAACTACATTAATACCCGCTTGTTTCATTAACTTAATATCTTCTTCGATCGCCTTTTCATCCCAAAGCTCCGGGTAATAAGCTGCTCCATGATATAACTTTTTCCCCATATTTATCACCTTCTCTTCTTTGTAAGTCTATCCATCTACTCTTTTATAAAAGACATGATCGGCAGTTCTAATTCCTTTATTCCTTCTATTACGAGCTTTCCGACTTCCTTTGCTCCTGACTCACAAAAGTGAGTGTTATCCTGAAGCCCATTTGGATAATTTGGGTGTTCATTTTCACGAAACCAAACAAATAATTTCTTCGAGTCTTCTGGACCTAATGATTGATAGAGCTTTTCTGTCTTTTCCCATAAGTTAATCAGTTGTACATCGAGTGTTTCTGCTAATTGAATCATGGAGCTTGGATAGTCCCCGAGAGTGTTTACTAATCGACCCTCTTCATCAAAATTTCTTCGATGGACAGAAGTAACGAGAATCGGTATCGCACCTTTTTCTCGTGCACCATTTACATATTCCGTCAAGTTTAACGGATAGCTTGTGAAAGGCTCGGTACCAAAAGATTTTTGATCGTTGTGTCCGAATTGAATAAACAGGTAATCGTTCGGCTGAATGAACTCAAGTATGATCTCTAAATACCCTTGCTCAATAAAGGTATTGGTACTTGCTCCACCCTTTGCAAAGTTAAGAACTTTAATATCCTCTGTAAAAAAAGACTGAAACACTTGGCCCCAACCTGCCATTGGTGCCTCATTCCGAGGACAGCTTGCCACGGTCGAATCTCCAGCCAAAAAAAGCCTGATTCGATTAGTTGTTACATCGCTTTTCACTTTTCTTCCTCCTTACTGAAAAATTTCTCTTCTAGCCTTTTAGCTAATTCATCATCAGATAATGGATTTCGATGTGTATTTTCCAAATAAATATGCTTTTCTGTTTCTGGCATTAAATATTCCTTGTACCATAAAAAGAATTCCGGACTATCCCCATGTATTCGTACAAATTTTCTGGCTGCCTCTAGAGAGTAAATCGTACTTTCTATATTCGTTAACCAATCCGCGCGATAAAAATTTTCCCATTTTCCAACTTCGGCACGTTTAAGAGCATGTTGACCGTTTTTATAAGCCTTCATTGACTGATACAACTGAACAAATGCAAGCGGATATTCTTCCTTAACATAAGAAAGATAGGCATTGCATACCGCTATAAATCCTTTACAGCCCGACACATGAAGTTCAACATGAATCATAAATTGGTCATAGAAACGATTTCGGTCTTGCTCTGAAAGCATATTGGATAATTCATTACATTGCTCTAATAACTGCTCCCATCCAACAACAGCGCTTTCACATTTTTCTTTAAACCAGCAAACTTGGTCCTTAAAAGACATCTCACCAGTTGCCCAGATCAGCCTAGGATGAGGGGTATTCGTTTTTCCTTCTAGCCAATGCCCAATGATTTTTCTTGCTGGATGATGATAAAATTCCTCACCTGCTTTGTCATCTGAATGAGGACCATAGGAAATCGTTTTTTCAAAGTAGCTTTTGTAAAGCTGTGAGATTTCTTTCGTATTCGATGTATACAGACGGTTCATGAATGTTTGTATATGCTCTTCTAGTTTTACTTGGCCATAAGTCCATATTTCTTTCACTACATCCAATGGGTATAGATGAGGACGAATATTGCCACTATTAACCAGAACATAGGAGTTAGCGCCCGCATGTAAAGCCTTTTCTACTTCTTCCTTAATGAGTTCAGGAGAAGAGGGAAACATGGTCAAATGATTAGATGCCTGAAGATCATGAAACGTAATATGATAGTAAATTCCATGCTCACCGGAATCATCCGCAGTCGGCAAAGCAGGAATTCGGTAGTTTTCATTCCCTTGTCTTCTCGACACCATTTTTCCATAGCCGTTATCAGCCCAAATCTTAATAATTCCCTCCGGGACATCGATGTGTCCTTCTTTGTATAACTCCGCAATTTCGCCGTATAAAGCCATAGAACAAACTGGCTCCTCTACAGACTCACATAACAGGTCGTATTGTCGTCGCACCACTTTAGATATCATCTTACCCCGTTTTTCAGGTGTATCGAATTCCGGATCATACAGCCAAAATGGAGCATCCCCTTGACCCCGAAATGATAACACCCAGACAATTTTGTCCTCTTTCTGATTCTGTATCGCTTCTTCCCATAACGACTCAAATAACGCTGGATGTTCCTTATAGCTTGGTTTTTTACCAAGAAATGCTCTTAAAAACATTTCGGCTCCTAACGGCTCCGCGTGGTGATGGGTTACCCACAATCCCATTTCTGATGCTAATTTCGCATGAATCCCATGCCTCGGAAGGTCGGTACCAGGGATAACCATATTTCCTCCGCATCTTAATAACGCTTCAAAAACGGGATACCATACCTCTTTCGTAGGTGGATATTCCTCCTTCCACCCGATAAGACAAACTTCATCGTTCACAAACCAGCCTCGGTACGTTACTGCTTTTTCTGCAGAATCAAAATCAGTCGTTGGAATATGTATGTTTGTTTTCGGTTTTATCGGAATATCCGCCCAATACCAAAAAGGATCAACCTCTAAGTATTGTTGGCTGTAATGCATCAAACCGTAGATGATTCCTAAATCGTCATACCCGATAATATGACAGGACCATTTTCCGTCTTGTTCCAGAAACCGAAAACCAAAAGCTTCAGGGCTTTGAGGACATTCATCTGCTGTTTCAGCATATCTAATAACCATATCCACTTTTTCTGTGAAAGTTGTTTCAAGTGAAGGTGATTTTCCCAGTACCTTTTCATGATCCCGGCTAATCATCTCAACTGCATGCCTGACTGCTGTTGAGACGGTTTTGGGAATAGAAATAATTGAATTTCCATCAATCACCACATATGAAGGTTTCATTTCCTTCCTCCTTTATCACACCATCCATGAATCTATTGATTTAAAAGAACCTGTGGAAGCTTTCTACTACCACAGGTTTCAATGTTTACAAGTCTTTATTCTCTCTTTTTAGAAGCAGTGATAAAAAGGCTAGTACAAGCCCTTGTCCCCAACCCTGGACTCGCTTAAAAGGGACTTCTTTGTAACCGTTAGCATCGAACATAACAGCTGTTCCTGCCGATACTCCCATCACCGAACCGTCCTCTCTGATTTGACCAAGGATTGCCTCAACCGATTTTTGAATATATTTGTTGTATATCTTCCCTCTTGTTAATAGTGCAGCAGCAATCCCAGCTGATCCTGATGTTTCAAGATAAGAGGTAGGATCATCTACAATGGTATGCCAAAGTCCTGACTCTGATTGTAAGCGAACTAAAGCACTTAATTGGTCACGTAATGACCCCTGGATAATCATAAAAGACGGATGCTGAACCTCAATCAATTCAAGTGCTCGTGCCATTGTATAGGCTGCCCAGCTATTCCCTCTTGCCCAAAAAATCGAGGACATATGATTTTGTGAAATATTGTCCCAGCCATGATAGTATAGGTTTGTCATGTCATCTTGGAGAAATGTTTCATGTCCATGGTATTGCTTTAAACCAAAGTTGAAATAATCCTCTCTATCTAACAGATGGCCAATTCTCAACAGGAAATACCCAGCCATAAACATCGTATCCACCCATGCTTGCTCCGGAAATTGATACTTACTTCCGTTAACGGTATGCTGCAGGACACCATCTGCAAAGCGCTCGGCATCATGGAGTAAATAGTCTGCCATTTGAGTGGCATATTCGATATACTTTTCTTCATTCGTTTCCTTGTACAAGGTTAATAGAATATGACCAATGGAAGAAGCATTTACGGTCAGTCTTGGAAGACCATCTTCTAACTCGGCATCGACCCAATCCTTGATGTATTGCAAGTACTTCTCCTCACCGGTTACCTCGTATGCTTCTGCTACACCATATAAAGCGACTCCACCTGGCCAATCCCATCCGAAATCCATTTGAAAGGTCCTTTCGACAACGCGGTCGATGGCCTGAGAAACCTTGTTTTGCTCGAGAATTAATTGTGGCATTTTTTTCCTCCTTTTGCTGGTTATCTACTTTGTTAAAGAAAGATCTGCGTTATTTCGTAATAAGTCTTCTATCTTATATGGCTTATTTTCTTTTACAGAACGCCATACCCCTTCACCAACAGCAATGGAATACGCTCCTGCTTCTGCACCTGCTAAAATCGGATATGAGCGCATTTGATCGACTCCTAAGAACAGATCCTCCAACAATACTGGATCTCCTCCCCCGTGGCCGCCTCCTGTTTGGAGAACATGAATCGTCTCCTTGGCCCCGCCAAATAACGGATAAAACTCAATCGTCTGTTCAGGGACCACAAACGGAATTCGGTTTGGCTCATGGTATTCAGTGGTTTCAATTCTTCCTTTCGTACCGTTTATCGCTAATCGATAGCCTTCATACGGAAGAGAAAAGTTTACGGAATAACTCAAGAACGCACCTTTGTCATACTTTACAGTCGCCACATATGTATCTTCAATCTCAATAGAATGATCAAAAATACACGAATCCGGACGATAATGCGTATAGTTTTGTGCTGACTTTTCAATGCTATCTGCTTTAATGTGGTCATCTTTCGCATTCACATTATTTCTGCGGTCGGACCAGCGCATATAGTAATGACACAACTGTTTTTCATCGCATGTACTACAATAACGATGGTCTGTTGTACTTGGATTAAATTCTCCGTCTTTTCCAAAATAATGTAAGGCGCCATAGGCAAACACTTCTTCTGGTTTCTGATCAAGCCACCAATTGACTAGGTCAAAATGGTGAGTTGATTTATGAATCGATAATCCTCCTGAAAACTCCCGGTTGCGGTTCCATCTTTTGAAGTAGCTGGCACCATGGTATGTATCTATATACCAATTAAGATCAACAGACGTGACTCTTCCAATTTTCCCTTCTAAAATCAATTCTTTAATTTTTCGATGGAACGGATTATAACGATAATTGAAGGCGACAATCACTTTCCCTTTGCTCACCTTTTCCGCTTCTATGATTCTTCTAGCATCTTTTGCATTTGTAACCATTGGCTTCTCTGTAATAACAGTTAAGTTTCTCTCTAATCCTTGTAATATATAGTTGATATGGGTATCATCTCTACTCGCAACAATCACCGTATCAGGATTTGTTTCGTCAATCATTTGTTGGAATTGATCCGGATCATAAGTGGGAATTGCTATTAATTCTGGAAAGCGTTCCTTGCAAAGTTCAATTCTTCGATCATCGGAATCAAGTAATCCTACAATTTGGTTATGTGAACCAAACTGATGAAGGATGGAGTCAACGAACATTCCTAATGCTCGATTACTTAACCCACATACAACAATTTTCTTCATGGTTCTTCCCCCAATTAGTAACCAAAGTTTATTAATAAAGAAGATCCAAAACACTAAGACAACTAGTATCTTTCCTTTAAAAAAGCCACACTTTCATCAATATACGGCTCCTTCGTGTCTTCTAATAAAATATTCATATATGGTTTCTTCTCTTTAATCAGTTTTAAAATGAAATCATAGTTTAGTAATCCCTTACCCACTGCAGTCGTTGTTAGTTGGTTATTTTGGATAATAAAATCCTTTGCATGTAGAACGACTACCCGATCACCGAATAACTCCATTGCTTCCTGAAAAATCTCCTCCTGATTCTCATACGTATCAATGGTTAACAAATTTACTGGATCGAGAATGACTTGAAGATTATTCGAAGGGATGGTATCTAACAATCTCTTCATTACTTTTGGAGAATAGACAGGATGGTTCACTCCTGCTTCAATACCAACGATCACACCAAATTTTTCAGCTTCTTGAACGAGTTCACGAACACTTTCAACTACTTCTAAAAATGGTTCCTCTTTGAAATTATCCTCTGTATAGATGATGTCTGCGTTTACATTACCCGTTTCGGTCGCAACAATACTACACCCAAAATCCCTTGCAAAACGGATATGCTCTTTAAATCGTTCGATACCTTTTCTCCGCTCCACAAGGTCTGGATGGATCATATTAAAATAGCAACCTAATACAGCAATTTGAATATGTTGTTTCGAAAACTCATTCCCAATACATCTGGCTAAACCAGGACTTAAACTACCTAATTCGGTATTAATACTATCGAATGATTTACTCAGGGCTAACTGTACGGATGTGAGCCCCTTTCCAGCTATTTCTTTCACTAACTCTTCTAGCGGACGATTTTCAATATCATGAGCTCTAATGCCAATATTCATTTCGTTCACCTCACCTTATTAAATAACCCTTAATCTCTTAGATTCTGTGATATAAGTATTCTACCAATGAAAGAATGGCCATTGATTGTCCATATGGCATGGCAGTAACTGGGATTTGCTTGTAAAACTCTTGTGTATCTCCCATTGCAGTTCCAGCTGAAACGTTTTCTAATTCTCCTTTTTCATTTATATTTTCAATGACGGCTGAAATAGCCTTTAATCCCATATTCAAATACCTTTTCGGAACATAGCGTTTACGAACAGATCTTAGCGTTCCAAACGCAAAACCAGCGGTACAGGAGGCTTCCACATAGGAACTTGGATCTAGCAACAAGGTGTGCCATAAACCATTTTCATTTTGGCATAACTCAAGAGCGTCCAATTGTTGCTCCAGCGTATCAGTTAATACTTGACGAACGGCGTCTGTCTCATCTAAATCAACTAAATCTAGAAATTCCGGAATGGCAATCGTCACCCATGAATTTCCACGTCCCCATAACGCTTCAGCAAAATTGTGATTCCCTTCAAACGTCCAGCCATGGAACCATAAACCCGTCTTTTTATCAGACAAATATTTGATATGTATTAAAAATTGTTTTTTTGCCTCTTCCACATATTCGGGTTTGTTAAGCAATAAGCCGATCTTCGTTAGCGGCAAAACACTCATCATTAGCGTGTCATCCCATAATTGCTGATAGTTCTCGGAACCGAAAACTACGTGCTGAATTCCCCCACCCTTTGTTCTTGGCATATCATGATATAACCAGTCCCCCCATGTTTCTAAATAAGGAAGGTATGTGGGATTACCTGTTTCTTCATATAAATATGCAAGTGTTAACATTTGTACCATCGTGTTAACATTTTTCTCAACTGGAGGCTCTTTGAACTGATCATCAAACCATTTGATGATAATTGATAATATCTCTTCTTTTTTCGTTAATTTATAATATTTCATCATGCCATATAAGCCGACCCCTGCTGTCCATTCCCAATAATTAAAACTCTTGTTATCGATTTTTCTTCCATCTGCAAGTGGAATCGCATATTTCCCGTCTGGATCATTTAGGTTAATTAGGTTATCAATTAGGAGCTCTATTTTCTGTTCAATTTCATGTCTTAGCATGTTGATTACCTCCTTCGTATATAGTTGTTTTAAGGGAAATGTCTATAAGAATACATGGTATAAAGATTCAACTCTATTATATGGGTACGATTTAGTGGATAAAATTTAAAATTCAGTTTTTTTATAACAAAAAACAGTGTTTTCAATTTTTTTACACATCGAGATTCTGTAGTACAAAAAAAATCCCACCTTCCAAATGGAAGGTGAGATTTTTTATTTTAATCTTATTGAACCATTTCTTCTCCTTGAAATATCCGAAATGCTGGAACGATGGTGTCGGAAACAATTTCTTTACCTTTTTCACGAATGAAGTCCAATTTATAGTAGGAATCAAATCGTTGGCTGATTTCTGTTTTCACCAGTTCGGGCGGTGTGACGACGATGAATTGGAATTTTAACTTATCGGCAACTGCAAAGATCGGGTCAAGTACATGTGTGGATGCAGCTTGTCCGAACGGATTATCACAGACTAAAGGAACCCAGCTTTGATCGGTTTCGCTTTTAACTGATAATAACATCATCATCATCACCATGCGGGCTGATAACTTTTGTCCACCACTGCCATCCGATTTTGTCTTAGAACCTTGATTTATGGTCTGCCAAGTGGAGTAATGCTCTCTTTGCGGTTTCCCATACATAAAGGCATTATCCGTTCTCATATTATAGACGAGTAGCTCAGGATATCGATTTCTCAGTGATACAAACAAAATTTGCTCGTCACTAATGAGCTGTTTAATTTCCTGATCTAATAATCGATTATGATCATCAATCATATCAAATTGCTTCGTAATTTTATTTATGGCCGATACAAAGTGCTGCTTTAGTAGCGGTTCGATATCTTCCGCCTTTTTAGGCAAGATGTCTTCTTTTAATTGGACGAGAGGGAAAGATCCTCGTTCATTTTTCAGCTTCATTTTCGCAATCATGGAACGAATGGCTTCCGAAATACTCATCACTTTCATACTAGCTCGGCTAGCCCAGAAGTTTTGAGCCTTTTCTGCCCTTTCTTTGTCCCGTTCTAATTGTTCCAAGCCACTTTGTGAGAAACGCTTCATATTTTTCACAATGCTTTGAATATGCGAGTAATGCCTTGTATCCATATGGTCTAATGTAGTTAAAACATCATTCTTAAAACGAATCTCCCAATCTTTTCCTTCAATTGCAAGCTTTAGGTTACGCAAGGATTGATCAATTTTCGCATGCTTTTCTTGTCCTTCTTCTAGAATCTCTTGATGTTCTTCACACCAGGATAAGATGCACGCTTTCCCTTGAGTTTTTATTTTTTCTAGCTCATAATCGGTAAATGCTGCTGCATCTTCCTTTAAAATCACTGATAGAGTTAACAAATCACCTTCATAACTTGCAATATTTGTTTCTGTTTCTTTCTGACGTTTCTCCGTCTTCTTTACTTCATCCTTCGTTATCTTCGTTTGGTCTTTTATTTCTACTTCCTTCACTTCTAAGTCAAGGTCTGCCCATTCTTCAGGCTGTTTTTCATGCTTTGCTATCTTTTTGCCTGTCTTTTCGCGTTGTTCGGTCGCATGCTGCAAGGACGTTTCTGCTACCGTTACAGCCGTTCCTTGTTCACGTTCTTCCTTTTCCGCAGCCTTCGTTTCCTTCTGTGCGGTTTGCAGCATATTTTCTAATATGCTTATTGGTTCATCAGGTTCAGAGGCTTTTTCCCACTCCTCATTTGCTGCTTTGAGTTTTTTCTCTAGTTTTGTTTGCTGCTTTTGTTCGGTTTCTTTCTTTGCTTGAATAACGAGTAATTCTCTAGCTTGTTCTTCTTTTGATTTTTGAAGCTGTTTCAACTCTTCAATTCTCCCATTTATCTCTTCTAATAAATGAGTTGATAGGCGCGGAACTTCTTCACTTTGGTCTACTTTTTCATCAGGAGGAAAAGCCGCTCCTTCAATAAAGAAGGCAATCTCCTTGATATTCTGTTCGGTTGTCAGTTTCCATTCTACATACGTATGATTCCACTTAGTTTGTAGCTCAACGATCTGTTGGTGCTCTTTTCCTAATACTTGCTGCTGTAGGACCAAAGCTTCTTTTTGTTTCTCTTTTTCATCTTTCACCCGTTTATTTTCTTGATGAATGGTTTTTTCTTTTTCAAACTCCTCTAATGTTTCCACATCTTTTGTAAGCTTTTCTATTTTTCGTTTTGTATGTTCCAATTGCTCTTTTAACTGAAGCTGTAATTCCTTTTCCTTTTCTTGCTGTATGGTAATTTCCTGTAAATTTGCTTTCTTAGCAAGAAGTGCGTTCTGTTCCTGATTTAGGTTTTTTTCAATATCAATAGATAGTTGACCTGATAGAAACCGATCGATTTCTTTTAACATACGACGTAAGGAGTTTTCTGTTTTTTCAATCTCAATAAGTGTATCTTTCTTTTCTTCTATTTGTTTAGCAATACTAATTTTCCAGTGGGTGAATTGATTTTTATCAGATAACAGCTCTTTCTCGGTTCCGTTAATGATGACAAAGGATGGTTGGTGATTGTCGCTGTTCATTTCCTCACGCATAAAAATCGGAACCGGACTTTTAAACATTCTTCCTGATAGAACCTGCTGATTAATTTTTTGCCACTGATGCTGACTTACAACTAAACCGTATGGAAGGAGCGGATACGTTAAGCAATAGTTCGCCATATCTTCTGCACGTAATGATTGAAGAAACTGAGTACCATAAAACACATCAATACCCGTTTTCTCGTCGATCCATTCTTTTAATTCTTTCACATCTTTATTTGCAATCCAAAAACCCTCATCATTTAAGGAATGATCAAGCTGCGTTTCCCAAAGTTCTTTTTTAATTTGTTCCCCTTGTTGTCTGTTACCTGCCAGAAGTTCTTCTATCTGTAACGCATACTTTGATAAAAGAGAGTGAGTAAACGGTGCAGTGACATCATCCAATAAACCATGAAGTTTATCCAATAATTTTGATTCTCTTTGCTCTTGTTCGTCTTTTGCTATCTTTAATTCCGCACACTTTTCTTCTGAAAACTGAATGGATTGGACGAGCGTACCATGGGAAGAGGCTAGTGAATTTTGCTTTTCACTAGATTCTTTATCTTTTGCTTGTATCTCTTCTAAGGTAGCGTTTTTGTCCTCAATTTGTTTAGAGAAAGATTCTATCAAGCCCTTTATGTCATAGGTTAAGCGGTCACCAAATTCTTTGATGAGTGCTGCATCTTTTGATTCAAAGGCATGTATTTGAGTATATAGAAAATCCATTTCCGTACTAATTTGAGCTATTTCTTTTGTCTTCTGCTTATCCTGTTGCGTGAGCTCCGTTTCTTTTTTCTTTAAGAACTTCTGATAGCCCAAGTACTGCCTAACACCTTCTTGTATGGTTAGGTAGGAATGCTCCCATTGTTCTGCTACTTCTTTTTTGATTTCATCCATTCTTTGATTCACTTGCTCTAAGCCACTATTTTGTTCTAATATGGCAATTTGCTGTGACAGAGAGCGAATCGTTTGTTCGTTTTCACTCCACTCTTTCAATAATAACTGAAAGACGAGTTGTTCTTTTCGTTCCTGTTTCTCTTTCACTATTTCTTGAGTGGAAGTATGCTTTTTTCTTTCTTCTACTAATTTCTTATCCCACTCCATTACCTCTCGATGAGCTTTTGCATACTCCAAATTATCTTTTTGATAGCGTAGGTCTTCTTGTTTGAGTGTTAATTTCTCTATGTCTTTTTCTAAAGTAAGCAACATTTCCGTTTCTGATTGCTTCAAATGTTCTAACGCACCAAGCAGTTGTCTTCCTACCTTTATACTTTCCTGAACAATTTCTTTATGTTCGACCCCTTTAGCTAAATGCTCTTCAAAGGGAACAATATCTTCTAAAAATTCTTTATGGGCTTGCTCTCTTTTTAAAAGAACAGGCAGATCCTTTGCAATACTAGCCTGACTCTTAAAAATCTCGACTAGATCATTCTTTTGGTGTTCCATTCGATGTAAGACTTGACTAACAGTAGGAATAATTCGTTTTTGGAAAAGGGAATGATCATCTTCGGCTCCCTCAAAGTATTTTCCTACTCCACCTTCATCCTTGTTGATGTCCTTCATAATGTCCCAATCTTTACGGTTAATTCCGTATGTATCTAGGATGCGATAGTGCTTCTTCATATCTTTATAAACGTCATATCCATTCCATTTCAGATAATCTTTCAAGCTTTCATTGTCAGCAACCTCATCATTTTCATACAGCGGAATATGCTCAACGGCTGCCTCTTCTTTCCGTTCAAATTCTCTCGTGTAAAAAGTAATATTAGGTAGAATTTTTGCTTCCTGTTCTAATGATTTGCTTTCAATTCCACCTTCTTCACTCATCGAAATCCTCTGTTCAGCAGAGAACATTCCTCCAGTGATTAGATGCCTGCGATCTGCACAGTCTAATTCCCATTGAATGAGAACATGAAAGGTATAAGGAATAAACTGCTCTTTATTATTAAAAAAGAACTGCTGATAATAACGATTGTTTTGTTTTCCCCAAGACGTTCCAGGTTTGAGAATTTGGAAGACCGTCTGCAGAAACACACCTTTTCCGCCCCCATTCATCATAGCGATGAGACCATTGGTTGACGTTTCTTCATTATGGAAGTTAAAGGTTGTATCTTTATATTGCTTTTGCATGCCATCATACTTCAGGCCAACAATTCTAATTCGATGGATTTTCGGCATGCTCATTCTCCTCTGTCGTCACCAATTTTTTTAATACTTCGTATCGGTCATAATCGTGATACAAGTATTCAATTCTCTCAAAAAGCTCTTGTTTCGGAATCACCTTTGGAATATCATCCCGATCAAGAATAACGATTAGCCCTTCCGTCTCTAATAACCGCATAGCGCTGGCAATTAATCCGATTCTCGTCCTTCTATTGCCTTTTTTCATCCCGTAATCCTCGGTGTCGACCTCCATGTATTTCCAGGTGGTCACCATTTCCTTCATATCCAGTCGTTCTTCTTCTCCGAAATTAGGTTTCGCTTTAAGAATTTTCTCCCAATTAATCATCAAGTCATTAACGTACCGTTCCAAGGCATAGTAGCTAATTCCTTCCCGTTTCGTTCGGATTTTTGCCGCCTGGTTGCGGTCTATGGATGCTAAGAAAGACATGATGATAACGCTGATCAGGTGAAAATGTTTTTTTGTTTCGATTTGGCGATGCTTCTCTTTCATATGTGTGAAATTCGTCGCAAATACCGAGCCAGTTGGCTGAACGACTAAATGGATGCGTTTGGGTGATTCAATGATATACGTACCTGATTCGTCTGCTAATAATAAAACCGTCTGTCTGACTTCCGGATCAAAGAAGGTTTGGAAGTGTTCACTATTTTCGTCGATGACTTTATCTTTTAATAATGTAAAATAAACAGCTGACGCTTTTTTGATCGTTTCAGCATTCATCTCTTCTCCTCCTCTATACATATTTTAAAAGGGGTGATTTTCGTTTGATACCATACAAAAGGCTCCGCTCGAGGATCAAACATGGTAAAGATCTTCAACCCTTCAAACACTTGAAATTGTGGATATTCTTTCATTAATTTATGCAGAAGAATTTCTCTCTCATCGCTCAGTGTTTCTTCCTTACGGTGCAGCACTTGAACCTTTAACGGCTTTTTATCAAACATCATCCATAAATCAATCGTTTCAGATTCCTCAAACCACAAATCTTGCACTTCCAAAGGCATGGTTGCGAGATCGGATAATGAAAACTCTCTGTTCGTTTGTAAAAATTGAAAAACATAACTCCACGCCTTAATAACAGAATCCCAGTTCGTTACTCTTGGACGGGTTACGTTTTCTTCTGCTTCTTCTATCACTTCAACATCTGTTAGTTGTTGCTCATCGAATTCTTGTTCTCCCCAAATCCAATCAAGAGGCAAAATAAACTCATTCCTCGGTGAAAATATGGGAGAGAGGACTTTTTCTATGATTGAAAAATCCTGAACGCCTTCTTTAAATAACCAATTTTCATACACATGCTCTCGAAAGGATACCATGCTCTTTTCCCAGAACAATGAAGGATTTTCTGCTTTTAACTTCAGCTCATACGATATATTTTGAATAACGAGCTTCGCAAAACGATCATGCAATTGCCTTGTATGACCTATTTTCTCTTGGAGGAGAATCAATTCCCTCTGAATATAATCATCTGCTTCATTTCTACGTTTCGTTTTTTCTATCATACTAGTAATCGTACGGAAGTGATTTTTTTCCTCTTCAAATTGCTTTTCTATTTCCACACGATTGTCTGCTCTTTGCCTTTCCTCTTCGACCAATAAAATTTTGGGATTGTTGATCATTTCCTTTTGGAAGGTGAATTCATTTGCCATTAAGCGGTTTACTCGTGAAATGAGGTGATCGAGGTTTCGAGTAGCTTTTCTAAAATTTCCGTTTTTAATCAACTGCATACTATAGAGTTGTTCAATCGTTATCGAGAATTCCTCAGCCATTTCTCGGCTCATAAATATCATTTCCTGAGCGACATCTGTTAATTTATAAACAATAGAGCCGCCTATTTCGAGATTCGTATATAATTCATCCATCGTGACATATCGGAAAGTTTGCGTTTCCCAAGATTGCCTTATTTCGTCGTAATATAAGGCTTCAAACGGCCTACTATACTCTTCTTTCCCCTGATATAAAAGCCCACTCGTGATTCGTTCAATCTGCTTATCGTCTGCTAAAAGTCTCATTTGTTTAATAGAATCTTCGACCATATACTTGATATCTGATTTGCTTCTATGATCATCATCATTTAGTTCTCTATAAAAGATGGTGAGGAGCACTTGCATGAGAATGGTTTGGATATGAGGTTTCAATTCCCCCACTTCCATTCCTCTTCCAAGCTCAAACAGAGGATTTAATCGTTGCATTCGCTGGGCGAAGCCTTCCCATGATTCGTTCACTTCCATCTCCTCCATGTTTCAATTGTTAACACTTCTTGTGGTATCCTCTTATTATCACGCCATAATTCTAGCAATAATGCTTGTTCTTCTTCGGTAAACCATTGGAAAAAGGAATCGCGGTATTTCGTATTTTGTATCTGACCAGATTTCTGGTCATTTTTTTGTTCTAAACATTCAAGCATTTTCCGATAAATCTTTAAGGCAGGTTGAATACAGCATTCCGGATACTTTTCGATAAGCCGAACCAAGATTCCATATCCTGAGGCATCTAGATCTCCTGCGTAATAGAAAAGATAGGATTTAGGCGGAAACATTCGAAAGAAAAAGGAAAAACTACGTTCAATTTTTGTCCCTTCCCCATAAATAATTAGTTCCGGTTCATAATCCAGTACATTGGCTTCCAATAATTTAATGGAAGTATGAAAGAAAGATAGATTTTCAACAATAAGTACCCTCTGAATATCTTTTATTTCTTTTCCTTGTTTCATCCAAAACACAAAAGGCTCCCCGTAGCTCACCATTTTCAGCTGCTCTTCCGAAACTCCAATTCTAGCTAAAAAGCCTTTGCCTTCTGGAAAACTGTTACCATCTAGTAAAAATTTCTCATGACCAAACAGCTCCAAGCTTCTTTCTTCAAATGAAACGAGGTCTCGTTCCTGATTGCTTTGGAGAAAAGTATAGACATTCTGGATTCGATTCCATTCCTCTACCGTTTGCCATTCAGGATGACGTTCATAATAGGAAAAGTCAAACTGATCACTTAATTTCATCATCTCAAGACGATCCCATTGAGTTGACTGATCTTTTAAATTTACCCAGTAATATAAAGGGAGCGCTGGTGTTCTTCCGTTATATTGATTATTTTGAATAGGAATCAATTGTCCTTCTGCTTGCAAGAGTTCAATGGAACGATAGAACAACGAATAGCCGTCCATATCAAAATAATCATCCATCAGCTTACGCAATTGAAGCTCTAAATCGTTAATATTAATCTTCTTTTTTTGTTTAGGGTGTTGAATATCTTCAATAAAACCTCTCACCCTTGTTTCAATGATATCTATAGTATTCACCTACTTACTCTACTTCGTGTCAAACTCCTACTTCTATCCTATTTGGACATCCTTTTATTATAAACTAGTTGGTCTATTGTTTGTAAGTGAATTGTTGGTTAATAAAGTAGAGAAATTATCACAATAAAAAACGCACAAGTATACTCACTGTGCGTTTGAAAATTTTATAAATTTTTTTGATTATTTTATTGTGGCTTTATCAAATAGTCTAGCAACCTCAAGAATTTCTTCTTTATAGTTAAGAATATCATTAACTGAATCGATTTTAATATATGTTCTGTTAACATCATTTAATTGAATATACTTATTCGTACTGTTAAAACCTAAACGACAAACCCATTTTCTAATTGTGTCGTCTAACAACACATTAAAGTAACTTTTATTATCTCTATAGAAGACTCTTGAAGGGTCTATTTCTTCTTTCAGTATCAGCTTTATCAATACATAGCCTTCTATTTCCTCTTCTGTAGTATGTATTTCTTCTTCTGGTGACCTAGTATCATTAGTTAATT
This sequence comes from Robertmurraya mesotrionivorans, assembly GCF_050971805.1. NCBI lineage: Bacteria > Bacillati > Bacillota > Bacilli > Caryophanales > Bacillaceae > Robertmurraya > Robertmurraya mesotrionivorans. Next base: position 149,992 of record NZ_JBPCCH010000003.1, read on the forward strand.
CAATACTCTCTTTTTCTTTCTCAACTTCAATGGCGGCATTTAGTGCTGTATTGTCGGTATTATCAGCAGACGAGTTTAGTGCCTTTTGTAGCTTATCATTTACCTTTTCATTGACAAATTGATTTAGGGATTTTTTCACTAACTCCCTGAAGTTGTCAATGACTTTTTTTGTTTTTACTCCTTGATATATTTCATTTAGAACTACTCTAATAAAGTCCTCAGAGGGTTCTTCCCATTGTTCAGTTAAGTACTTCTTAATTTCACCTGTATACTTTAACTCCGAGGCAGTCGTTAAAACATTTAATACATCAAAGTCACTCTTTCGGAACTTAGCTAATTCCGTTATATCAACATCTTTTAAGTCCAACATGTTTACAACAAAGAATGGTTTTTGATCCATTTTGTTTTGTTCATCCAAGTCAGTATAGAACTTATACTCAATACCATTTGTTAGGATAGCAAACTTTGCTTTTGTCGTTCCAAAATATCTAAAAAGCTGGGAGTCATGTTTCCCGAGTTGCTCGTTAACACTTTTAGCTTCTATTAAAATAACTGGTTCTTCCCCCTGCATAATCGCATAGTCAATCTTCTCCCCTTTTTTTATCCCTACATCGGCAACATACTCAGGGACAAGTTCCTCAGGGTTAAATATATCGTAACCTAATGCTTGTATTAAAGGCATAATTAGTGATGTTTTAGTTGCTTCCTCAGTTTGAATATTTCCCTTTATCCTATCAATTCTACTTCCTAGATTCTTTATTTGTTGTTTAAAATCCTCCACGTTCCTCACTCCCGTACGATTAGAATAATTTACCACCTATTATACCAAACTATGATACTATTGTCCGTTACATTCATGACTATTTAGTTTAGTTTATGAGTGAAAAGCATCAAATTTGTGGCTATTCGAGATTTACCCCTAGCAACAGCTAATAGTTAAGAAGTTTTTATATAAACATTCCTAGAATCCTGCACTCCATACCAAGTATACAAAAAGGACATGCTTGCTTCCGCAAACACGTCCTTAATACCTTTATTTTACATCTAAAACAATGACACTCACTGAATTTGCTGTTAATGTGACAACCACACAATTGTCGTCAAGTGTGATTTCCGTTTCGGAAGGAACAATCTGTTCCGCATTCGTTTTATTGACATTCGGTGTATGAACAAGGGATTCATCCCCAGTCACTGTGATCATACGACCCTCTTCCGCCACGTTCAAATCCTTCAGCAGAATTTTGGTTGTTTTTTCAAATGGATCGGCATTGACAAGCTTCACATAGACGTGAAGATCGTCTTTTGTAACGGAGTTAAAAATGTCTCGGTTATAAGCTTCCAGTTTATAATCCAACACTTTGGTTGTTGTCGTGCCGTCCGCGTAAGAGCAGATGAGACGATCCCCGGTACCTGCTCCGTAATTAACTGATATGGTGTATGGCGTGTTATCCGCTAACTCTTCATAGCAGCTTGCTCGTAAGTTCCCTGCTGCCGTACTGGATGAATAGTCACCTAATGTATAGCCTTGAATGCCTTGCTTGTATACCTTCACACCCGTGGCATTTCCGTTGTATCCTATCGCGTATTCTAAACAATCCTTTTTCTCTGGAGAAATATCCGTCAAGCCCACACCTACATAAAAACCGTCGGAGCCAGATAACTTTGTTGCTTCCACTTCAACCTTATAGTTGGTCCAGCTTTCGTTAATGATATATAAACCGTTTAAGCCGCCGTTTTGTGCCTGTAATATTAGACCTTTATCCGGATCAAGTGAGTATCCAGCTGAACCTGGGATCACCTCCCAAGCAGGATTTAATTCTTGGGTAAAATCCTGGTCAAAGAGCACTGTTCCACTTACATTATCAATCACTTTCACGGTTTTTACATGAATTTCGGCATTGCCTGCAGCGATTTCAATCCCACCACGTGGAGTTAATTCTGTGATATTTCCATTCTGATAAGTCGAGAAGGCTGTACCTAACAGTTTCGTTCCAAGGTACTTCCCAAATAATTGCTGAACGTAGTAATTCGGTGTGAACCAAACGGACTCATCGTTAAACCAAATCAAATCCGGTGTCCAGCGATAGGTTCCGTCAGTCAAAACTTTGTTAAATAACGGTGCATAGGCTGCTAATCTCACCACATCAGAATTTCTTTCAAAACCAGTCATGACAGCTGCTTCTGCAATTGCTCCCGCCAATGTATTCTTATCGGTCGAGGCAAATTCTCCAACGAAAACCTTTGAGGTCTCGGCTTCATTCATGGTGCCATCAGGCTGATAAGCTCTGTAATAATAGTTGTATCGGTCCGCATTGTTTAATAAATACTCATTTGAACGGTAATAATGCTCATCAGCAATCGTGTCCATATAGTTCGACTGCTTTTCATACCAAGTGACCGTTTCTTCCGTCACCGTCTTGCCGTCCGTAAAGTTGACCGTTTCACTTCCTGTCATATTGCCGCTTAGGAACTTCCAGCCTTGCTGGTAGGCATCATCGTCCGCTTGCGCACCGACAGTTGAAATGATGTGTAATTCATAGCCTGGATAATGCTTGTCCATGTATTCTTCAATGGCTGATTTAAAATACTCAAAGTTTGCAAAAAACTCTGTTCCCCAGTTTTCATTGCCAACACCTAAGTAGTGTAGATCGAACGGAGCTTCATGACCCATCTGTTTACGTAAAGCAGCCCATTCATTATGATAAAAATCGGTGTTGATGGCAAAATCAATCAAGTCTGTAAAGCTCTTAACATAATAATCTCTCAGGTCTCCACCTGCAGGATTGACATAATCCGAACGAGCCTGACAAAGCACACCGCATGCCATGACAGGGAGAGGAGTGGCATTCAGATCTTCGGCAAGTTGGAAATATTCCATGTAGCCTAGACCCATCGTCATCATGTAACCCCATACATTAAAGTTTTCTTTACGGAGCTCGATATCGCCCACAGAGTCTTTCCATTCGTATACGTTTTCCCAAATATAGGATCCCTCTGATATACAACCGCCAGGGAAACGGAGAAATGTGGGATGCAGGTCGACCAAAGCATTTACTAAATCTTTTCGCAAACGATAGTTCGGATTTGCATTATAGTTTGCATGAGCAGTCTTCGATCTCTCTTCCTCTTCAGCTCCCCACACATCTTGCGGCATGAGAGAAACCATATCAATGGAAATTTCACCAGTAAAGGTTAACGCAAGCTGACCAAGAATGGTATTCGAACCCGTCAGTACCATTTTTGAATCCACGCCATACTTCCGCCATGTGTAACCGCCTTCCACCTGTACCGTTACGGTGTCACTGATAGGCAAGCCGTTCGGATCTTGCATCTGGACTGTGATGCTTCCCGCTGATTCGGCCTTGGCCCAGATCGTCAATTCATATTGATCCCCTTGTTTGATAGACATCGCACAATGGTGATTTGAATCGGTAAACCCTTTATTGATGATCGTGCTTCCGTTTGGTGCGGTAATATAATGAGAATTGACATCTTGATCAGAAATTCCAAAAAACTCGTTCAATCCCCCTGTATTTTTCACCGTTACTTTATCAACATCTCCAAACCAGGCATGCAACGGTTCATGGTTTCTACCAGTAGAGCAACCACACTCGCCAGATGCATGGGAATACGTATCAAACACAAACGATTCAAAGGAACGATTCTGAACTAGCTCGGCATAAATACCACCGTCCGCTGCGTTATTGATATCTTCATAGAAAAGCCCGTATAACGTCTTACTGATATCTACCACTTCTTGGCTTCCATCGATCGTTAAGTGATGTGTTGGGACTCCCTTCGGAAGGATGGACACCGGAAATTCCTTTTTAGTGGTAGAATTCCCTTTGTTTAGGACCGCTGTCAAAGTAACACCTTTCGGTCCATGGATTTCTCCTACTACACCGTCATTCGATAACTCTTTCGGGTTACTTGATTCCCAGGAAACGCTTACCTTTCCACCCATAAGTAAAGTAGGCAATGACACATCCTTCGTTACAATGGTTATCGGAAACGATAAATACTTGTCCTTGGCCAGTTGAACAATCTCTTCATCTGTAAGAGATTCACACATTACCTCAATCACTTCATCTTGTGATAATCCAGCTTTGTAGATGCGGAAGTCAGAGAGGGAACCGCTAAAATCAGCATCTACGTCATATTGAGATTTACCGATATAGTTATTGCTGTAATTGGATGGTTCTGAGAACGTTTCAAACCAATTGCGAAGTTTTACATATGTACCACTCGAAGTCTGGCTGATCGAACCATCTGCAACAACTTCACCATTGACGTAAATAATCGGTCCAGCACTGCTTAATGTACCGCCTTCCGTCCCTTTAACTGACATAGCGACATGGATCCATTCTCCCGAAGCGTAAGTTCTACCAGCATCAGCCACGAGATCTCCATCTGAATAACAAGTACCACGTAAACTTCGTGTTAAAAATAGATACGGTCCAGAAGACCCTTTGCCAAAATCAAAAATTCTTTCCCACACATTCGTACCTTTTTTCAAATAAACCCATGTACTAACTGTAATCCCGGAGTTATCACTAATATCCTTGAGTAACCCCGAAGGAAGCTGCATAAATGAAGTCCCGCTATTTCCACCGGCAAACGTAACACCCGTTTTACCACCTACTGTTTCTATGATTGGTTTTGTTGTCCCCGCAGTTATGGCATTATTGCCACTCCCCGTGCTGTCTTTTCCCACATAATCTGGATCAGCAAAATAATAATGAGCAATCATACGGTCCTTAAATGATATGTTTTCGTTATTTTGTTTCATGGATGGTCTCCTTAGCAAAAATCATATTGTAAGTACTCTTTTCCATTGATATCAATAAACTTGTACGTATATGTTAGGATAAACAACAACATGTACTTACAACTATTATAATATCAACCTCCATTTTTTCCAATAGGTTTTCAGATAATTAATGAGTTTTCTCAATACATGTGAAGATATGCTTCAAACTTAGTAATATAGTCTTATCATTGATTCACAATAACAGGAAGTTATCCAATAAGCGGACCATGTCCAAGAAATGTGTAAAAAAAACCTATTAATCTCTTAAAATAGAATTTATGACTCTAATATCCTATACCCCACCAGTAGATGTCCCTACATGTGATGAAAATTTCACTTCTACCTTTTTTCCCCTTCCGCTAACTCTATCCGAATTTCATAAAAAACATCAATAAGGCCATCTGGATTGCTACCCGTTAGTTTTTGATTGGCAATTAACTTTCCATCAATTAAACTCGAGGTCGTGTTGGTATATTTTTTCCATCACTGTATAGGATATTGTCTCCCCCATAATAAGTGACTTGAAGATACATTTGTTTATTCGGCTCCACTGCCATTTTATAGCTGAAAAATCCTTCGCCACGGCTATCAACCTTCATAATGATATGACGGTGACATCTATAGCTGAAAGTTTAACTATAATAAATGTTATCTTACCCGTCTTTTTAAACAAAAAATAGGAATGAATGTCCTAGAGTATCTACACTATTTAAAAATTCGGAAAGCTAAGGAATTACTTTCAAGTACATCTTATATCATTAAGGAAATCTCCTATCAGGTAGGAATATATGATGAAAAATATTTTATGAGGTTATTTAAAAAGCATGAAAATATGACACCTTCCGAGTTTCGAAAGGCCTATTCTCGTATTAATCTCAATAATTACTAGAAATGGAAGGCGATGATGATTTCATTTTTAGGGACTATGCACAGTAGTGAAAGACCCGAAGAACAAATATAAAATCTAAACCACTGCTAAATAGAAATCAGTGGTTTTTTTAGTTAATGATATATATGTAAGATAACAAGAAGTATCCAGCTGTGATAAGTAATATATTTTTGTTATTCTGATAAATATTCTTGAGGTGGATCTTATGTATATACAAAAATAAACATTAATTCAGATATTGAAATTAATATTCTTTCAGCTTTACCTAAATGAAAAATGTTAATGAGGGGCTTAAAGATGAAGAAGATCAATAAGAGTAAATTGTCGGGTTAAGTGAGTTGATCGTAGGACGATTGATAAAACTTAGTCTAAGCTACTTTACCTCCGGGAATTCGAAAGTATAGAGCACTTTGAAATTGAATTAGATACTTATATAGACTACTATAATCAAAAACATATGAGGAAAATTAAAAAATCTAAGTCCAGTTCAAACCCGGACTTAGATTTTTAGAAGCTAATTAAACAATGTATCTTATTTTTGGGGCTCAGATCAACTCGAATATCATTCAGTTGCCTAAAGTTTTAAGTATAATCCTATAGGATTATTACTCACCCCTAGCTATAAATTGATTAGATGTTAACGGTAAATTACTTCGTTCCAGCGTAATTCATTGTTAAAGTCATTCGTTTTTGTATCGTTATTAATGACAACCATTTCAATACCGGTTAACTCAGCAAAGTCTCTTAATTGCTCTGTTGTTACTTTGTAAGAGTAGCATGTATGGTGAGCTCCACCTGCCTGAATCCAATTTTCCACTGCTTGGCTTAAAGAAGGCTGAGTCTTCCAAAGAACGCGTGCAACTGGAAGATTTGGCATGTCTTCTTCTGGTTGAACAGCATCTACTTCATTTACAAGAAGACGGAAACGATGTCCTAAATCAACAATAGACGCATTTAATGCAGATCCACCCATTCCATCAAACACGATTCTTGCTGGGTCTTCCTTCCCACCAATACCTAGTGGATGAACTTCGATTTTTGGACGTGTAGCAGAAATCGTTGGACAAACTTCTAGCATATGTGCACCTAGAACCATTTCATTTCCTGGCTCAAAATGGTATGTGTAATCTTCCATGAACGAAGTTTGCTCGTTTCCAGCAATAATTTTCATTAAGCGTACCAATGCAGCTGTTTTCCAATCTCCTTCACCCGCAAAGCCGTAACCTTGTTCCATTAATCGTTGTACAGCTAATCCTGGTAGCTGACGCATACCATGAAGATCTTCAAAAGTAGTCGTGAAAGCTGAATATCCACCTTCCTCTAAGAACGCCTTCATCCCAAGTTCAATTCTTGCCTGGTAACGAATAGATTCTCTAACAGGACCATCCGTTAATCCTTCTGGAACAATTGTATATTTCTCTTCATACTCAGCCATTAGCTGATCAATTTCTTGTTCAGAGGCATCATTCATTCGTTGTACAAGGTCACCTACACCATATCCATTCACTGTCCAACCAAATTTAATTTGTGCCTCAACCTTGTCACCTTCAGTAACTGCCACTTGACGCCATATTGTCTCCGAAGCGTGCAACCCTCAGGATTTGGCTTTCTGAATGAGCTACAGCCGTTCTCATCCAGCTTCCCACGCGTTCTTTTACCTCTTGGTTCTCCCAGTGTCCTACAACTACCTTACGCTTAACATTTAATCTACTTGTAATGAATCCATGCTCACGGTCACCATGTGCTGATTGGTTTAGGTTCATGAAATCCATATCAATCGAATCCCATGGAATATCACGGTTAAATTGTGTAGCAAGGTGCAGGAATGGCTTTTGTAAGGCAGATAACCCTGCAATCCACATTTTTGAAGGAGAGAATGTATGCATCCACGTGATAATACCTGCACAATTATCGTCCGCATTCGCTTCTAACATCACTTTACGGATGGCATCTGCGTCTTTTACAACGGATTTAAATGCTAGTTTGTAAGGAACATCTGCATCTAAGCCTTCTACTATGACACGTGAGTTACTTTCCACTGCTTTTAACACTTCTTCTCCGTACAATAATTGGCTTCCTGTTATAAACCAAAATTCATAAGCTTTTGTCGTTAACAAAGTAAATCCCCCTAAAGAAAATGTATTGGTAGAGTAATAGATTTTAAGTCATCCGTACAAGTATACATATTTTTGTCTGTACTACGTCTCGGCTTGTACCTAAGTAAATAGTATTTTATAGAGAATTGCTTGAGCAATTGGGCGAACTCCTCAATTAAGATTTTGAGTAAATCATCATCATTAGGATGATTTATTTTTGTTATAGATATCAAACGCGACTGCAGCCAATAATACAAGTCCTTTGATAGCCTGTTGCCAGTCGATTCCTAGTCCAATTAATGACATCCCATTGTTCATTACACCCATAACAAGTCCACCAATTATTGCTCCAGGTACTGTACCTATACCGCCGTAAGCAGAAGCTCCCCCAATGAAACATGCGGCAATGGCATCAAGCTCAAATAGGTTACCTGCCTTTGGTGTTGCTGCATTAAGGCGAGCAGCAAAAATTAATCCAGATAAGGCTGAAAGGACGCCCATATTAACAAATACCCAAAATGTAACTTTTTTCGTTTTCACTCCAGAAAGGAGCGCTGCCTTCTCATTTCCTCCAATTGCATAGATATGACGTCCAACAACTGTTTTTCTCATAACATATGTGTATAGAAGAACCAATATTGCTAACGTAATTAAAATATTCGGGATACCATTATATGTAGAAAGAACATATGAAAATACATTGATAATCCCAATCATAACAACTAATTTTGCAACAAATACACTAGTTCTAGGTACTTCAAAATTATATTTCAGCTGCACTTTTCTATTTCTCAACTCAGAAAAAATTAGAATAATAGATAAAAGTATACCGATCACAATAGTTAAAAGATGTATAGATCCCCCTCTAAATAGGTCAGAAATGAATCCAGAACTCATCCCTTGGTAAGCCTTTGGAAATGGCGAGATCGATTGCCCCTTCAATACAACCATTGTCAAACCTCTGAACAAAAGCATACCAGCAAGTGTAACAATGAATGCAGGGATTTTCATATAAGCTATCCAAAATCCTTGCCAAGCTCCAATAATGCCACCGATTAACAATGAAATGATTATTGCCATGAACGTCGACATATTATACTGTACGATCAGAATACCTGAAATGGCTCCGACAAATGCTGCAATTGATCCTACAGAAAGATCTATATGACCCGTAATAATAACAAGGACCATCCCGATTGCCAAAACTAAAATATAACTGTTTTGAAGAATCAAATTTGTAATATTTAAAGGCTTTAATAAAATACCATCGGTTAAAATCTGGAAGAGTAGCATAATAAAAATTAAAGCAATAATCATACTATACTGCCTCATATTCTTTTTTGCCATGATTGCTAATGTTTGCATGTAGTATTACCCCCTAGTCTTTGTCATTAAATGCATTAGGTTTTCTTGATTTGCAATTTTTCTATTAACTTCTCCTGATATTCTGCCTTCACTCATCACGTATATACGGTCACAAATACCCAGTATTTCTGGGAGTTCAGATGAAATTACTAAAATACCTTTTCCTTCATCCGCCAATTGATTAATAATAGAATAAATATCAAATTTCGCACCAACATCAATTCCACGGGTAGGTTCATCTAGAATTAAAATTTCTGGGCCAGACAAGATCCATTTGCTTAAAACAACCTTTTGCTGATTGCCACCGCTTAAATTTCCTACTTGTTGCCAAATATTCGGTGTTTTTATTTTTAATCTGTCGCGAAATTTTTCAGCTTCAACAATTTCTTGATTTCCATTAATCACATTGTTTTTGGAGATTTTAAATAAACTTGGAAGAGTGATATTCTTTCTAATATCATCTATTAAAATTAGGCCGTTCCCTTTTCGATCTTCCGACACATATGCCAAACCATTCTTGATTGCCTGAGAAACATTATTAAAATGAACTTCTTTCCCCTTCATGTAGATCTGTCCACTTATCTTTTGACCATATGTTTTACCAAAAATACTCATGGCCAGTTCGGTTCTTCCTGCACCCATTAATCCTGCTATACCAACAATCTCACCCTTTTTAATATTAAGATTTACATTATCAAGTATTTTGCGGTCACTGTGCATTGGATGGTAAGCATTCCAATTCTTGACTTCGAATATAACTTCTCCAATTTTAGGATTTCGTTTAGGATAGCGATCGGTTAAATCTCGTCCAACCATGCCTTTAATAATGCGATCTTCAGTAATGTTTCCTTCATGAACATCTAAAGTTTCAATTGTTTGACCATCGCGAAGGATTGTAATGGAATCAGCCACTTTTAAAATCTCATTCAATTTATGTGAAATAATAATAGCGGTAATACCTTGTTTCTTTAATTCTAATAATAGATTAAGAAGGTTCTCACTATCATTTTCGTTTAATGCCGCAGTCGGTTCATCCAAAATAAGTAATTTTACTCGCTTCGACAATGCTTTTGCTATTTCTACTAATTGCTGTTTACCTACACCTATATTGGTTATCAATGTTTGAGGATTTTCTGACAAGCCTACTTTAGTTAAGAGTTCTTTTGTCTTAACCTTAGTTTCATTCCAATTAATGATTCCTTTTTTCGCTTGTTCGTTACCCAGAAAAATATTTTCTGCAATAGACAAGTCTGGGATCAATGCGAGCTCCTGATGGATAATGACAATTCCTAATTCTTCACTCTCTTTTATATTTTTGAATCCACATATTTTTTCTTCAAAAAGAATATCGCCGTTATACGTTCCAATCGGATATACCCCGCTTAGTACCTTCATCAAGGTAGACTTTCCTGCACCATTTTCACCCATTAGTGCATGAATTTCTCCTTTTTTCACTTTCAAATTAACATTCTCTAGTGCCTTAACGCCTGGAAACTCTTTTGTAATACTTTTCATTTCTAATATAATCTCCGACATTGGAACACCACACTTTCATAATGTAATAAATGATTTAGTGCACTTTTTTAAAAGGAGCACTAAATCATTTTCTATTAAGAGATTTCTATTTAAGTTCTTCTTCAGTAAAATATCCACTGTCTACAAGAACAGATTTATAGTTACTACTATCAACTGATACAGGCTCTAACAGATAAGAAGGTACAACCTTAACCCCATTATCATATGTTTTTGTATCGTTTACTTCAGCTTCTTTATCATTTAATACAGCATCTGCCATTTCTACTGCTTTCTTCGCTAATTCACGAGTATCTTTAAATACAGTTTGTGTTTGCTCCCCTGCGATAATCGATTTAACTGAAGCTAATTCAGCATCCTGCCCTGTAATGATTGGTAGAGGTTGATCTGAGGATCCATAACCTACACCTTTTAATGAAGAGATAACACCGATACTAATTCCATCATATGGTGATAGCACTGCATCAACTCTATCCGAAGCATATTTAGAGCTTAATAGATTATCCATTCTAGCTTGAGCTGTTGCTCCATCCCATCTTAAAGTAGCTGCTTGTTCGAATTCAGTTTGCCCACTTTTTACTACTAGCTTTCCAGATTCGATATATGGTGTTAATACAGACATGGCACCATCAAAGAAAAAGTATGCATTATTGTCATCTGGGGATCCTGCAAATAGTTCAATGTTAAATGGACCTTTTCCATCCTTTAAACCTAATTTTTCCTCAATATATGAACCTTGCTGAACACCTACTTTAAAGTTGTCAAACGTAGCATAGTAATCTACATATTCAGTGTTTTTAATTAATCGGTCATACGCTATCACTTTAATTCCCTGATCGTTAGCTTTTTGTAAAACATCTGTTAAAGCTTCCCCGTCGATTGAACCAATTACAAGAACGTTAACACCTTTAGTAATCATATTTTCAATTTGAGAAACTTGGTTTTCGACAACGTCTTCAGCATATTGTAAATCTGTTTTATAGCCTAGCTTTTCAAATTCCTTTACCATGTTTTCTCCATCAAATACCCATCTTTCCGAGGACTTAGTAGGCATTGCTATTCCAACATATCCTTTATCTCCTTCACCAGAAGATTCTTTACTACCACAAGCTGCTAAAACAAAAATCATTGTTAACATAAAGATTGTTACTAAAACTTTCTTCATTGTTACTCCCCTTCCTTAGATACAAATTATTCGAGTTTGGTTGTAAGCCCTTTCTCTAAAATCATAGTAACAAATGAGTCTAAAACAGTCTTTTTAAAAAAATTACAGTTTTTATAATATTTTTACTTTTATTTAAGCGCTTTCATTCAGTTTTAAAAACACTTTTCTTTCAGTGAAAATAGGTTTTGTGTCAATCAGTATAAACTTTGTGAAATAACAAAATAAAAGGGTGAAGAGCTACTTATTTACAGTAGACTTCACCCTTTTTATTATTATTAATAATTTCTAGGTTTTTCATGGGATAGCTGTATAAATCCTTTTCGATATTGATTTGGTGAAACACCGACAATCTTTTTAAATGCGGTGCTAAAATAATGTTGTGACTCATAGCCGACTTGTTCTGCTATCTGACAAACTTGTAAATTACTAGAATGTAATAATTTAATTGCCTTTTTTATTCTCATCTCAGTAACCAAACTTACGAAAGTAGTTCCCAGCCCTTGTTTGATTATCCTGCTTAAATAAGCAGGTGATACTTGTAATTGTTGAGCAATTGATTCTAAAGTTAAAGTAGAGCTTGTATATTGCTCACGAATATAATTTTGAGCGCGCCTAACAATAGGAGATACCTGACCTTCTTCATGCAGCTTTTTCTTACAATTCTCGTATACTGCAGGAAGAGCGTCAAAATCCCCTGTAATAACTTCAGAAAATAGAATAGGAGACACTTGTAAATAGGATAAAATGCTGTTTTCTATTCTTGAAAATGATTCTTCATGTGCTTCTCCCCACAATAGGATAATCAACAACCCAGATTTATCACTAAAAACCAGCTTTTTCTCCTTTTCCAATTCTTCTGTAAGAATATTTTTCACCCCAAAAATAAATAATTCCCGATCTGTCATTTTAATGTGGGGCTGCTTTATTTCTAACTCTTGGATGAAAACAGTTGTAAGGATATTGGGAGGTACCTCAGGTAAACCCCAAAAGTGAAGCTGCTCCTTTATTTTGTCATTTTTTAGAGTTCCATCTACCCAGTTTCGACAGAACTGTTCTTGAATTAATAATGTATTTTCCGAAATGTTGCTTGAGGCAATTTCCATATATTTCTTTTGAACTGTCTGAGTTTGTAGCTTTTCAGACACTTTTTTGAGAACCTGCCTCAAATTATTTGGTTTTATTGGTTTTAAAATATAATCATCAACCTGTAAACGTAAAGCCTCCTGGGCATACGTAAAATCATCATAACCCGATATAACGACAACACTACACTTTTTGATATTTTCACGGATATTCTTTATTAATGTTAATCCATTCATAATCGGCATATTCAGGTCGGCTAAAAGAACATCAACCTTGTATTTTAGGGCCAATTCTAAGGCTTCTTCACCATCTTCAGCTTCGGCTACAACTTCCATCCCAATCTCATGCCAGTCAATTGAGTATCGAATGCCCTCCCTAATATTAGGCTCATCATCTGCGATTAGTACTTTTAATAGTTGTTGCAAATAAACACCCCATTACCATTTAGGATATACATTCTCATTTTAATGGAAGTACAATTTTCACTGTCGTACCCTTTCCTTCAATACTTTCTATATACAAACCATATGATTCTCCATATGTTAATTTGATTCTAGCTTGTACATTCATAACCCCATAACCAATATTCGTTATTTTTTTCGTTTCTTCAAGACTATCAAAGCTAACTGACAAACTTTCATTTAGTTTATCTAATCGTTCCTTAGGAATTCCAACCCCATCATCATTTACAAAAAGCACTAAATTCTCCCCATGTTTTTTTCCAATAATTTTGATGTGTCCAGGGCCTCGCCTTTCCTTGATTCCATGATAGATTGCATTTTCAACTATTGGTTGCAACACAAGCTTTGTGACTGATATATGTAATAGATTGGAATCAATTGAAATATTGTATTTTAGTTTATCTTTGTATCTAGCCTTTTGAATCTTCAAATAACTTTCGATATGCTCGATTTCATTTTCCAATAGGATAATATCATTTCCTTTGCTCAAACCTATGCGAAAAAGCTGGGATAAAGATTCCACCAGATCAGAGACATCCAATGCCCCTTTTTTTCTAGCCAACCAATTGATAGTATCTAGTGTATTGTATAAAAAGTGGGGCTTAATATGAGACTGAAGGACCCTTAATTCTGCTTCCCGCTTTTTTCGACCTTGGATCTCAATCAAAGAGATTAATTTGTTTATGTGTTCTAACATATTATTAAAGCTACGCCCTAGCATACCTATTTCGTCTTTTCGAACCCCTTGATAACGTATCGATAAATCGCCTGCTTCCACTTGATTCATAAAAACATTTAATTGATTAATTGGTCTTGCCATGGAGTGGGATAAATAATATGATGCTCCAATTCCAAATGCACAAACAACAAATATGAAGCTAATTACGTAAAAATTGATTTGCTGAATCTCCATAACTGATTCATTTGTAGAGAATACCCCAATCGTCGTCCAATTTGAAAAGGGTGACTTTTTATAAATAAATTGTATGCTTTCTCCATCAATATTTTTTAAGAATGCTCCTGACGAACCTCTTTCAAACCATTTTGGTCGTACTTCATTAACTAGTGATTCTTCTGGAGAATAAATTACCTCACCCTCATCATCTATAACCATTAAATAACCATTCTTCCCTAGTCTTATGTCTTCAACTATTTCAGATATTACCCTTAATTTCAAATCTATTAAAATGACTCCCATTACATTTTGAGTCTCGGGATCCAGTATTGCCCGTACACCAGAAACAATATCGCTTTCCTCATAATTGACGTGAGATTTAATACTTCTATTTTTAGGATGGCCAATTATCTCAAAAATCCCATTATTCGCAATGGCTTCTTTATACCATTTTTCTTCACTTAATAATTTCATATTTTTAGCATACAATTCGTTGCTGATATATTCTCCTCTATTATTAATTACTAGGATACCAGCTATCTCTGGATTAACGGTTGTAAACCCTTGCAAAAATTGTTTCATTTGGTACTGGTTATTTATTGATTGATCCATCCCTTCGTTAAGAAAATCATTCATTTGTGGACTGAAAGATATAATATAAGAACTATCTTGCATATTTTCTATATATGATTCTAACGATCTATTTGCTTGGCCAATTAATTGCAAGGTGTGTTCAGTAGCTTGTTTTTCTATGATTTTATCTACGGCAATACTAACTAAAGAGCCCATGCCGATCGAAGGCAGAATACTGATCACTAATAACAGTGCTATGATTTTGTACCTAATTGGTAAATCATTCATTTTAAATGAAGATAATTTTTTCAACGTCATCACTCAATTCCGATTTGCCTCATCTCGCATAGTATTTTTCAACATTCTCCCTAGTCACTATCTTTATCCCGGTATCTGTTTTCGGAGTAAATTCAATACCTCTTGCAGGGCCACTTTGTGGATTGATTAGATTATGCTGAAGATGAAACAAATATTGCAGTGACCAATAGCCCATGTTCCAGGTTCCTTGAGCCACAGTGGCAGCAATGGTACCATCTTTAACCATATCAAGTGTTTGTTTATCTGTATCAAAACTAACAATTTTTACTATTTTGTCTTTTTTCAGGTAAATCAGGGCTTCTCCAACTCCAACACCTCCATTTGCTTCCGTAGTAAATATTGCTTTTATATCCGGATGTTTCTTTAAAATATCAATCGCAGCTTGCCTAGAAACTAGTTGATCTCCTTTTCCATCTTTAACAGCCACAACTTCAATCTCGGGATAATGTTTATCGATTGTCTCCTGAAACCCAGTTGATCGATCAATATGATTTTGTTGATTAGGTAATGTAATTACAGCTACTTTTCCGCTATTATTAATCATATTAGCTATTTCACGCGCTGCTTTAGAACCAGCTTCATAATTATTTGTACCTAGAAATGAATATGCTCTACTATTAGGAGCGTCAGAATCAATTAATATTACAGGTATTCCTTCATCAATAGCTTTTCCAATTGTTATATTTAATGCTTCCGGGTGGATGGCAGAAATCGCGATCCCTGAAGGTTTTCTCGCAATTACCTGTTCAAGAACAGTTATTTGTTCTTTTACATCATATTTTGTTGCACCCCGGTATTCAACGGATACATTTAACGCTTCCGCAGCATCCTCAAAGCCTTTTAATATACTTTTCCAATAATCAATTCCTGCTTGAAATGTAACCATTACATAAATCTCATTTTTCTCCCCGTTTAAAGCTTTTGGTTTTCCTTCAAGATTCGCATTAATTTTTTGCATTTGGTAGTTTAAAAAAAATATAAGGAAGATAGCTATTAAAAAAGCATAAACCATTAATAGCTTTTTCATATGAAACCCCTTTCATAAATACAAAAATTTTTTTACGTATGTATGTTAATGCTAGTAGGTTAATATTACTATATATTTATTCTGTTTTTTTGTCGAAAAATGTTGAAATTCATTATTTTCCCATAAATAGGAGAAAAGTAAGAGAACGACATTGGGGATGTCTGTATTTTAAAGCATTTCTCTGCTGTGTTTTAAACTGACAAATAAATCTCTATGTATGTTATTTAAGGGTGTTACTAACAATTAAAGGAATAGAAAGACTCGATATACCCATTTTTCACCAAATGAAAAAGCCAGCTGTTTTAGCTGACTTTTAAAAGGAAAACTCTTACAAAAACTTATTTTGAATATACTCTCCCTTACAAACCCTTAATTGAAGAATACTTCTTCATAGTCCATTTGGGAATAAGCAAGAACTTTCATTCAGTTCCGATTGAAAATAATTTATTTGGCGGGACTGCCTGGGAATCGAACCCAGCTATCCTGGCACGCAGGACACAAGCGGTTTTGAAGTTCTATCCTGTATGTAATTTTTAGTATCAATAAGTCCCATAAAGTACTATAGAATAAGGTTTCTGTGATTTAGAGTGTTTTGTAGTATCATTAAATTTATTTAAATGGGCACCAAACTCGGCACCGAATAATGTCTGATATTTATCTGAAGCATTGGAAAAATAAAACATAATAGAAATCAACAATTATTTGCAAAGGGCAATAAATGTTCCGAGACAATTGCTAGGAGAGGGTAATACTAGTCTTGAAGCTGTGACACTAAATGTATAATCCGAAGGAATTTCCAAACTAGTTATCCCACTCTAAAAGCAAGTAATTCAGCTATTATATTTCATCTAACTAAGAACTCTGCCCTGCATAGTATTAAACGAAGTATCATTTTTGATATTAACTTATTTTAATGATTTAGTAGAATTCCTTATAATTAACTCAGGTTCGTATATGATTGATTCTGGAGTATTCCTACTTTTAAGTTTGTTCTCAACAGCAGCTACTATCCACTTAGCTACTTCAATCCCCATATTCATTTTGGGATGGGAAACAGAGGTTAACTTGACATCCGTTGCCACTGCCAAATTTGTGTCGTCATATCCGACAATTGAAATATCCTCGGGTACTCTTATCTTTGAATCTCTTAGAATATTTAATACAGTAATTGCTAATTGATCGTTATAGCAAACAATTCCTGTCGGCACAGTTTTCAATGACAGAATGAATTTACGGATTTTATCCTTTAGAATATTGGTTTCATCTTCAGTTGATATAGTTAAGATCATTTCCGTAGAAAAAGTAATATTGTTATTTCTTAATGCCCGAATGAACCCTTTCATACGGTAAACACCTTGGAGATCATCTGTATTAAAGATTCCAATAATTCTTTCATGTCCTAGTTCAATTAAATGATCCGTTGCAATAAATCCTCCTTTTTCATCATTTACTATGAAATGAGGAGGAAACAATTGCGGATAATACTGGTTAATCATAAGATAAGGTATGTTTTTATTCTCAAATTCTAAATAGTAATTTATATTAGGATTATAATTACTACTTTTCGTGGGTTCTACGATTAATCCATCAATATTTCTATTTAGCATACTCTCAAGGCACTGTTTTTCTTTATCAATATTATTGTATGTACAAGCTAGAATTAATGAATATCCTCTATCGCTTAAATAAGATTCGATCCCCCTAATGATTAGAGGAAAAAAATAATCAGAAATGTACGTGGTTATTACACCAATACTCTTAGTGGTTGGATTATTGAATTCGGTATGATTATTCATTGTCTGGTGGGTACAGAATGTCCCAACACCTTTTTCTCTAAACAACCACCCCTCATGTACTAAATCTCCAATTGCCAATCGAACAGTATGTCGGCTAACCCGAAACATTCTTACTAGTTCACTTTCTGGGTAAATCTTATCACCAGGTAGAACTTGGCCGGTGGTAATCCACTCCATTACCTTTTCTTTCACCATATTATACTTAGTTTGTTTTTCCACTATCTCACCTCTTTACCTTTACTCATTTTCGTTCGCGTTAATCTCCTCCTCGCCTAGGAGATACAAATTGATAAAAAAGACCATTTTTCTGAAAAAATGGTCCAAATTATATAAATCTTTGTTATTTCTTAAACCTCTCTTATTCTTTTAATTCCTTTGAAAAACTAATTAATTGTGTTTTATTTTCTTCGGATATTGATTTTCCGCTTTGAGCAATTAATTGATTCTCATACGCATTTAGTTGATTATTCATCGCCTGAACATTACCCCTTGCTGCTGATGCTTTTGCAGATTGAAGCTTTTTCACTAATGAATGAGCGACTTCTTCTTTCGTGACAAAAGTTTCCGTTAAATGACCTAAACTGTCAAAGTCAACAGTTACCGTAAATTGAACTTCTGCGTTGGAAGTATTTCCTGCTTTGTCTGTCGCTGTTGCAGTGATTTTGTTTATTCCTAAGTCGAATGTATATGCTGGTCCTTCAACATTTTCGCATTCTTTTGAAGCAATACCAGACAACTCATCCATTATATTACAAGAAATATTAATAGTAGAATCAATAGAATAAGTTTCTAGATGCCCTACAAATTCGATCACTGGCGCGGTCGTATCAAGGATAATCCTTTGTAGATACGACACACTCCTATTTCCAGCACCATCTTTAAATTGAACAAAGACGGTTTTTTCTCCCTCACCAGCTGGCAAAGTTAATTCTTTTGTTGTTTTATATTCTTCCCATTCTGACCATCCTACCGAATCAGTTGAGTAACGAACCTGGTGAACACCGCTTAAATTATCTTTTGCCTCTAGAGATAGAACAACAGTTGATTTATTCGTAAACTCGGCTCCATTATTAATACTAAAATGACCCTCTGGTGGTGTTGTATCTTTAGGCTTCTCAACCGTTACTTCACTAACAGCCATTAAACCACCGTCCACCGTTGCCACACTTATTTTTGCTGTTCCTTCTTTCAGTGCTGTTACTCTTCCGTTATCATCAACGGTTGCCACTTGTTCATTATTACTTGACCATACAACCGCTTTACTATCTGCATCATTAGGCGCAACGGTTGCCGTTAACTGTACGGTTTTACCTTCATCGAGCTTTAATGATGTTTGGTCAAGTACCACACTTGTTGGCTTTTGTTCTGCTGTTGGTAAAGTGACCGTTGGAACATTTGCCATTAACGCTTCATGCTCTGCTTTTGTAACAGGTATAACCGTTCCATGACGAGGACGAGCAGGTAAATCGTAGTTTTCAGACATCTTCCATTCACCTGACTGTAGATCCGTGGTTTCAAAAGGAACATATCCTCTTCCACCAAATTCATCAATGAACATATACCATTTTTCTTCAGTATTCGATTTAAAGATAGTAGGTCCTTCACCTGCACCTATTGACCCTTTTCCAATCCCTTCTTTAATAAGCTCAAAGTTAGGATCAAGTACTGAATCTCCAACCTCTTGGAAAATAAACTTACCATTTGGTGAAGATGACGTATTATTTCTTTCATCCTTTGATAATCGGTAAACCTTCTCACCATGTTGGATCATCGTTGTATCAATGACGGAATACCCTAGATCAATAAATACTTCAGGTTCAGTAAAGGTATAGAAATCTCTTGTTTTCGAGTACACCATTTTGTTATAAGTTGAGCCGTTATGCTCTGCATTATCATATAGCTTCGAAGCCCAGAAAACTATATACTCTCCTGTTGTGTCATCGTAAATAATCTCGGGCGCCCACGTATTTCCGGCCTCTGGAGGTGCTACTTCAACCATTCGTTGTTCAGACCAATTGACCAGATCAGTCGATTCCCAAACCATGATTGATCTGCTTCCTGATCTTTGTGCTCGGTCCCAATTCCAATCTCCATTAATTTTTAAGTCTGTTGCAATGAGGTAGAATTTATCCCCTTCAGGAGATCGAATGATAAACGGGTCTCTAAGTCCCTTCTCTCCTAAATTAGATGTAATTGCTGGTGCACCATTGTTTAACTCATTCCATTTAAGGGGATTGTTGCCTTCACTCAATGCAAAATATATTTGCTCACCATTTGTATAACCTTCTCCAGTAAAGTAACTGAAGACGTAGCCTTCATACTTTTCCTTTTTCGGTAATTCTTTAACATTTGCTAAAAATGCCTTTGTTATTGACTCATTATTGAGTGTGATCGTTGCAGTCAATTTAACCTTTGTATTTCCTTCACCATGCGCGGGACGTTTAACCTCTCCATATGGACTAATGATTTTTGAATCACTAGACTTCCAGTAAATCGTTGACCCATTTTCTCCTGATTTCGGTAATGTTAGATTCCCACGAACATCATGAATGTTATGAACCTTTAATGCCTCGGCATCTGTTCTAACAGCTACAGAATCGTGCAGTTTCTTTAGTACTGTCACTGAAAATTCTTTTGTCATCTCGTTCTTTCCGTCTGAAATAGTCGCTTTAATGTTTACGGTTTGATTTCCATTTTCATATGTCGGTCTATTAACCTTACCTTCATTTGTAATGATGCCTACATTTTGTGATTCCCAAGTGATGGAAGTTCCATATGCTCCTGTCTTAGGGAATGATAAGTCTGATGTGATTTCATCTTTGTTTTCATTTTTATTAAGAATAGTTGGGTAGTCTAATTGTTTAAATGCATTTTCAAGCTGTAACCCATTTAGTTTAACAATTTCTTCATCAGCCTTTACTTTTAACTTACTAATCTCAGATGGTGTTAAGGCACCATCATATACTTCAAAATTTGCAATCATCCCGCCGAAGTACGGATCAAAAGAATAGAATGAGCGGCCAATATATCCACTTCTCCCATTAACATTGTTGATTTGAGCTAATGTATATCCATTCGTAGATCCAGATGCTACTTCAATACCATCAATATACAATTTTAGAGTTTTGCCTTCACCAGACATCACTGCTGTGACCAGTTTCCATTCATTTGACTTTAATGAACCAGTATTTGCGTTTGCTCCAGCCTCATTATTCCAACTTGTTATTCCAAGTCCCACTCGAGCAGAACGATCACCTGAATTTCGTTTTGGTGTCGTGAATAGATATTTATTGCTATCTTGACCTAAAGCAAAGATCCATTCCGCTTCATTCTTACCCTCCCAATTCACTAAGGATGAAACCGTTACACTTTCTAAATTCGTTAAGACGCCCTTAGGCATTTCAATATAAGAGCTTGTAGATCCACCTGTAAAGTTTATGACACCCGCTGCTTCTCCTTTAATTACTTCAGCGCTTTGTGGGTTTACCAGTTTTCCATCAAAATTACCTGTTTGATCTATGACTCTAGTGTCTTCAATTTTATTCATATCATAATTAAGGATTAGCTTAGACTCTAACGGCTCCTCTACTGGAGGTGTAGAAACCTCCTCATCTGCTAGATTAGCAATTTCCTCAGCATCTAGGGCACGGTTATAAATTCTAAAATCATCAAATTTCCCGTTAAAAAGACTGTGATTTTCGTTGCTGGATTTACCTAGATAGTTCATGGTTGTTTCTAATATCATTCTTGGCTCCACATTATATGTAGAACTTCTAGATACTTCTTTTCCATCTACATATAACACGGCATCAAACCCTTCTATGGTTATGGCCACATGATGCCAGTTTGTAGCAGAAAGCATAGGAGCTCTCACAGCATATTTATAGGAACTTCCTAAGACTGAACTTTGATTGGCGAATTTTTCGGTAAAAGGAGTAACAATTGCAAATTCCAAGTTACCTGAATCACCTTGAGTACTTAAATACATGGTATTACGGTTTGCTACTCTTCCTGTATTAGAGGAAAAGTCAAAGATTCGTTGATTTGCTTGGTTCTTTTTTACGTTAACCCAAGTTGACATTGTCATTTTTTCTAGGTTTAGTTCTTTAATTAAATTTTGGGGAAATTCAACATACCCAGTCCCATCTAGTTCTACTGATCCACTTGATTTTCCAACTGTATCAATCGTATTAATCTTAGATCCACCTACTAATTTTGCATCAAATCCACTTTTTGAAACATCCTTTACTGTTGTCCCATTCATATCCTCTGTATTAAAAGTGTAATGAACTACTGGTTCCTTCATTACTTCCGGTCTAGGCACGCCATACTTGTCATTGAGCGCATTATATTCAGAACGAGTAATCGGAATAACCGTACCATGTCGTGGGCCAGGAGGTAGTGCATATTCTGATTCAGGAAGTAAATTATTAACAAACTGTGAACCATCCTCCAAATTTGTTGACCAACGAACGTGATATGGCCATGAATCTAAGAACATATACCATTTATCTTCATGGATATCTTTAAATATCGTCTGTCCCTCATTGTTACCTTGATGACCGATTAGTCCTCTATTTCCATCCTTTGTTCCTGAAATCACATCATATTGATACCCATTCTCCTTGATTCCATCTTTATCTTGGAAAATATCTGTTGCTTTCTCGTAATATACTCTGTAATTCACTTCAGATTTTGTAAAGCGATAAAATGAGCCTTTATCTTGAACAAAACTTGTGTCGATTGTTGGGAAGCCTTCATCAATAAATACTTTGGGTTCAGAAAACGCATGGAAATCCCTAGTTGTTGCATAATACATGACATTATACTGTCCTGCTGGTCTTCCATTTGGGTAATCACCATATGTTTCAGTATTTTTCATTGAAGACGCCCAAAATACAACGTATTCCCCTGTTTTTTCGTCATAAATTGCTTCAGGTGCCCAAGTATTACCACCTGTTTTAGGAGCCACCTCAACCATTCGCTGTTCGCTCCAGTTTACAAGGTCATCAGATTCCCAAATCATTAAGTAATGACTTCCAGAGATTTGCGCCTGGTCAAAATTCGTACTTTCTCCCATTTTTAAATCGGTCGCTAACATATAAAACTTATCCCCTTCTGGAGAACGAATGACAAACGGATCTCTTAGTCCTTTTTCACCCATATTTGACTGAATAACGGATTGACCATTATTCAATGCTCGCCATTTCAACGGATCTTCTGCGGTAGCAAAAGAAATTTCCTCTCCACCTTCGTATTCTCCGGTGAAATATGAGAAGAAATAGGCATCATACGTTAATTTCCCCGGATCTTTTATAACGTTTAGAATGAATTCTTTCTTCGTTTCAGCATCGCCTTTTGCAAAAGTTGCTGTTAAAGTAACCATCGTATCTGCATCAGGTCTCGTTACCCAGCCAAGCATTTTTTTATTTTCAGCTGCCTCTTTCGAACCTTTCACAATTTCCGGATTTGAGGATTCCCAAGTAATCGTACTTCCTTCTTTACCTGAAACGGGCAAACTTATATTCCCTTTAATATTATCTGCGTTTAGAATTGCTACGCTCGATGCATCTAACTCTACGACCTGTTCGTCAGTATACTCTTTTAAAACGGTTACAGTAAATTGCTTTTTTGTAGACAATCCTTCGTAGGAAAAATTTGCGGTTAATTCCACTTCTACATCTGAATTTGTAGGACGAGTAACTGTTCCTTCATTTGTGACCACTTCCGTATTACTTGAACTCCATGTAATATCTACTCCATGCTTGCCCTTCAAAGGAAGTGCAATATTATTTGTAATATGATCCTTACTTTCATCAGATATATCTAAATATTCAGTAATATCAAGAGACACTGAAGCATCGTCTATGACAAGCTGATTGATTTTCTCAATCTTACTGGATGTTTCTGTGTATAAACTAGTAACCTGTTCTGCTGAAAGCGCTCCATTATATACACGAAAATCTCCAATCATTCCATTAAAATATGAATCATTCTTAAAGATTGATTTTCCAAGAAAACCAGAATAACCTGTTGATGGATCAATAATCTCCGATAACTTTTTTCCGCCTGCAGTTCCTGTTGCTACTTTACTTCCATTTACATATAACGTAATCATATTAGTTGTTTCCGAGAATACAACTGTTGCTACTTCCCATTTTCCGGCCTTCATTGGTGCTGTCGATTTAACTAGTGATTCATTTCTCCACCCTGCTTTTGAAATTCCTGTTGCTGCAACATTACCTGAACCGTGTCGCGGAGTTACGAAGAAATATTTATTACCATTCTCAGCATCATCAGTTACTGCTCCTAATCCAAAAATCCAACGATTTGCACCATCATCTTTCCAATTAACTAGTGCTGATATAGTTACATCTGTTAAACCTGATAATAAATCTAAACCATCTTTGCTTTTGGGAATTTCAATATAGCCACTATTTGATGATGAACTTCCACCATTAAATCCTACATATCCCACTTCATTATTATGAACAAATTGACCATTATCTTGATTTTTAAATACTCCATCATATGCTATATCACTTCCGGACACATCTTTAATGATTAGTTGATTCCCTTCTTCTGTTGAAGATTTCATGTCATAATGAAGGATTAATTTAGGTGCGGAAGAACCTGCTTCTTCCGCATATGATGCTTGTGGCCATAATCCTGAAAAAGTATTAAAAGCCATTACAGTTAATAGAAAGATAGAAAGCCTTTTCTTTTTTTTCATTTTTTCACTCTCCTAGATCGATCTGGACACTAAAAGCCTATTTAATGTGAAGAGATGGT
This sequence comes from Robertmurraya mesotrionivorans, assembly GCF_050971805.1. Classification (NCBI taxonomy): domain Bacteria; kingdom Bacillati; phylum Bacillota; class Bacilli; order Caryophanales; family Bacillaceae; genus Robertmurraya; species Robertmurraya mesotrionivorans. The sequence goes on from NZ_JBPCCH010000003.1 coordinate 174,795, forward strand.
TGCTGAATTTGTTTTGCTTCTAGCTACTATTACACGTTGTAAAACGATAAATAGTAATAATAATGATCCAATCGCAATTTTTGTCCACCAAGAGCTTAACGTACCTTCAAACACGATAACTGTTTGGATAATACCTAAAATTAGTACACCTACAACACTCCCGGCTATATACCCTGCACCACCCGTAAGCAAAGTGCCACCAATTACAACAGCTGCAATCGTATCCAACTCTAGTCCATTTGCATGTAATCCATATCCAGATAACATATAGAAGGTAAAAATCAAACCAGCAAGGGATGAACAAAATCCACTAACTGTATAAATCATGATTTTTGTTTTCCCAACAGGTAATCCCATTAATAGTGCAGATTGTTCACTTCCACCTAACGCATAAACATTACGTCCAAACTTGGAATAATGAGCAACGAATATAGCCGCCATTACTACCACTAGGGCAATGATGACACTTATAGAAATAAAATTCCCTCCACCAACTGGAATTTGTGTACTAGCCATAAAATTAAAAAATTCATGGTTTATCGTGATTGATTCCACACTAATGAGATAACAAAGCCCTCTCGCAAGAAACATTCCTGCAAGTGTAACGATAAATGGTTGTAAATTGAAATAATGAATAAGGCATCCCATACAGAAGCCCAGTACTGTACCAACAAGTAAACTAATTGGAATAACAAGGACTGGAGAAAGTTGTGCATTCATTGTAAGACTGGCAGCTATCATACTAGTTAGTGCAATGATAGAACCAACTGAGAGGTCAATCCCCCCTGATAAAATGACAAATGTCATTCCCACAGCAATGATAATTAAGAATGCGTTATCAATAAACAAATTTAGAAAAACTTGGGGCGAAAAAAATCCTGTATATCGTAGTGAACCAAAAATATACATCATAATGAACAGGCCGATTGTTGCTGCTAAAGGGAGATGTTTAGAATTTAACTGTAATCTATTGGTCATGATACCGATACTCCCTCACTTTTCTCTTCCGATTTTTTTACAAAAAATAGACCGGATACTTTCTTTCTAAACTCTGGTGATTGCAATAAACAAACAATTAATACAACAATAGCTTTAACAACCAGGTTTATTTCTGGTGCAATTCCAATTGAGTAAATGGTTGTGGTTAAACTTTGGATGATTAAAGCTCCTATCACTGTTCCCATCAAGTAAAATCTACCACCATTTAATGACGTGCCTCCTATTACTACCGCTAAAATAGCATCTAGCTCATACCATAGCCCTGCATTGTTTCCATCTGCACTTGCTACATTTGAACTTAAGATTAATCCACCAATACCTGCACATATTCCAGAAAACACATAAACCATTAACAAAATATTTTTAGAATTTATTCCGGAGAGACGACTCGCTTCTGGGTTAGTACCAACAGATTCAATAAATAACCCCATCGCTGTTTTTCTTGTTAAGAGTGAGGCAATCATCAACACAGCTCCCACGATAAAGATTGAAACTGGTAGCATGAATAAATGTCCACCACCTATGAACGTGTAAGGGTCATAATATACGGTCATAATTTGACCATCTGTGATTAATTGAGCAATACCACGACCTGCTACCATGAGGATTAATGTTGCAACAATTGGTTGAACTCCAATTCTAGAAACAAGTACACCATTCCATAGACCGGAAATAACTGAAATTCCTATTACAAGACCAATTGCAGAAAATAGTGGTAGTAAACTATCACCACTTGATCCGCTAACAGTCATGGCTCCAACAGCACCTGCCATTGCAATGATTGAACCAACTCCAAGATCGACTCCTTTTGTAGCAATTACTAGAGTCATTCCTATCGAAACTAACAACAACGGAGCTCCCCTATTAAGAATATCTATTAAACTGCCAGTTAAATACCCGTTTTTTATTTCAATTGAAAAGAAACCTTTATCAAAAATAAGATTGATTAATAGAATGATCATTAAGACAACAATTGGCCAAAATAATCTTGATTTTTTCATGTCATCCCCCTCCAGCCATTGCTTTCATTATGTCTTTTTGTGTTATTTGCTGGTTGTTTTCAATTTCAGAAACCTTCTTATGATCTCGTAAAACTGCAATTTTTCGACTAGTACGTAACACTTCTTCTATCTCAGAAGAAACAAATAAAATTGACATTCCTTTTTTACTTAATGAATGCATTAGCTTTTGAATTTCAGCTTTTGCTCCTACATCAATTCCTCTTGTTGGTTCATCTAAAATTAATAAATTGGGATTTGTCATCAACCATCTTGCAAGCAGGACCTTTTGTTGATTTCCCCCACTTAGATTTTTGATTAGTTGTTCTGGGTTAGGAGGATTGATGTTCAGGAGTTGGATATATTCATCTGCAATTTCAATTTGTCTTTTCTTCGGAATATAACTAAACCAGCCTTGTATTCCTTGCATAGCTAAAATCATATTTTCCCTTATGGTTAAGTCAGCGATGATTCCCTCTGTTTTTCGGTTTTCCGAACAAAAAGCAATTCCTTTTGATATTGCTTGTTTAGGGGAAGTTAAACTAGTTTTACTACCGTTTATTATAAATTCGCCTGTATCAGCTTTATCAGCACCAAACATTAACCTTGCTAATTCTGTTCTACCTGAACCCAAGAGTCCAGCAAGTCCAACAATCTCACCTTCATGGATATCCATGTCAAAAGGGGTAATTTTCCCTTTTTTTGAAATGTTTTTACCCTGCAGAAAGATTTTTCTCTTTTCATATGTCTTACTACTCGTTCCTCTATCTGTATCTTTTATCTCGTTTAGATTCTTACCAATCATTTTAGAGACTAAGTCAAGTCTTTCAATTTCTTTCGTCTTGTATTCACCTATCCATTTGCCATTTCGTAAGACCGTTAGTCGATCCGTTATTTCATAAATCTGGTCTAGGAAGTGACTAACAAAGACAATGGCTAAGTTCTCTTTTTTTAATCTTCGAATCACATTAAATAATTGGTTCACTTCATTTTGATCAAGGCTTGATGTTGGCTCATCCAAAATGAGTACTTTTGCAGATACTTTAAGAGATCGCGCGATTGCAACCATCTGCTGAATAGCAACTGAATATGAAGAAAGTACCTTTGTCACATCGATGTCTAGGTTTAGTCTAGTTTTCAATAATTCTTTTGCTTGTTTATTCATTTCTTTCCAATCTAGCCGGCCTTTTTTTATAATTTCTCGACCAATAAAGATATTTTCTGCTACAGATAAGTTTGTACATAAATTTACTTCTTGGTATACCGTGCTGATCCCTAGATTTTGAGCTTCAAGTGGATTAGTCACTCGAATTGATTTCCCATCTAAAGTTACAGAACCTTCTTCAAACGTATATACACCTGTTAAAACTTTAATTAATGTCGACTTCCCTGCACCATTCTCTCCCATTAATGCATGAACCTCACCTGGGTAGAGCCTTAGTTGAACATCTGATAAAGCTTTAACTCCTGGGAACTGCTTAGTTATTCCTTCCATTATAAGTATCGGAGTCGGTTTCTTCACCACTTGGTCCTCCTAACATTCTCTTATTTTAATAGCCACTAGTTAGTAAAAAATAGGTTATTTTACTAAACGTAGTGGCTAAGTTTGTGATTCTATCTCTCTTGATTAATATTCACGAGTTGATAATAACTCTTCAGCTTGATCCATTGTATACATACTTTCTTCTACAGCTACTCGCTTCGGAATTTCTTCTCCAGACAAATGTGCTTCAATTAATTCAACCATTTGTGGACCAAACATTGGGTTACATTCAACTGTTACGTTCATCTTACCTGCTGCCATTGCTTCAAATGCACCTCTAACTGCATCTACTCCAATGATCTTAATGTCTTCACCTGGCTTTAAACCATACTCTTCAATGGCTTGAATCGCACCAATTGCCATGTCATCATTATGAGCGTATAAGACATCAATGTTATCTCCTTCTGATTTTAAGAATGCTTCCATAACTTCCTTACCTTTGGCTCTTGTGAAGTCACCTGTTTGAGATTTAATTATTTTTAGATTTGGATGGTCTTTGATGATATTCTCAAATCCTTCTTTCCGGTCAATTGCAGGTGCTGAGCCTACTGTACCTTGAAGCTCAACGATATTTACATCCCCATCTACATCCTTTGTTTCTTCCACTAACCAGTTCGCAGCTTTTTCTCCTTCTTCAACAAAGTCTGAACCCAAGAATGTTACCCAGAGTGAATCATCCTGGATATCAACCGCTCGATCCGAAAGAAACACAGGAATACCTGCATCCTTTGCTTCCTGTAATACGGTTTCAAATCCTGTTTCAACAACTGGTGAGAAAACAATAGCGTCTACCTTTTGTGCAATAAATGAACGAATAGCTTTAATTTGATTTTCTTGTTTTTGTTGTGCATCTGAAAATTTCAATTCATGACCTGCAGCTTTTATGGCATCCTGCATTGACTTTGTATTTGCAGTTCTCCATTCGCTCTCAGCACCTACTTGTGAGAAACCTATCACTAACTTATCACTAGACTCAGACTCTCCTGAACTAGTATTAGATCCTGTTTGTCCCCCTGCACCTGATGAACTACATGCGGATAATAATAGCATGAGAGACATCATTAAAAAGAGCACTGTTTTTTTCTTGAATAATCGTTTCATCAATTAATCCTCCCCTTTTCTCCCTCAATTCAAATATGTATGTTAAATATACTTTGAATTGGATTACCTTAATTATAAAGCGTTTACATTCAGAGGGGGAATGGAGTAATTTTCGAATTAATTGTAAATTCATTTAATTCTTATATGGGGTCTTATTCACCAAAACCCTGTATTTTTCAGAAAAGTGTAATTTCTTTGGAAATAGTGTAAAATATTTTTATCTACTTTTTAGTCTTACTATTGTAAAATGTCTCTAGGAAGGGGGAATAATTTGAAAACGCATACAAAGATATCTGATCTTTCATTACGTAAAAGATTAATTCTTGTTTTCATGGTAATTCTTTTATGGCTTGCAGCAATTAACTGCGTGCAAATCTATCTTTTCCTTGGATATTTCCGTCAATATAATGAAATGATGGAAACAATTACGTTAACAAACTCCATTAATGGTTCACTTAAGCAAAAGTTAGATGAGGAAATTAGGGATATTGCCTACGGAAAAGTACAATTCGAAAATGGTACTCAATACGATCATCTTAAAAATATGTATCAAAACTTAGATAAAATTGAACGGGATGATAAGAATAGGCAATTTACTAAGGAGATTTCGGAGGTTCGCCAAACATTAACTACTACGTCTGAATATATTGACAAGCTTGGAGAGCAAATTCAAGGAAATGTTCCTGCGGATTCAAGAAATATCACCTACGAATATATTACAATACTTACAGATCTCATCGATGAAAAGGTTCAGTCACTCTTACAAAAAACACTTTTGGTAAAAGGGGAATCCCAGAATATCATTTCCACTAACCTAAAAAGGGACATAACTATTTATATTTGTGCATTTATTGCCGTTATCATAACCTCTTTATTATTTGCTATATATATATCAGGAAGTTTTGTAAAACCTATTCGTAGTTTAGGTCAAAAAACAAATGAAATAGCTGAAGGAAACTTAACGGTTGGTACCATCGAAATTCCTTCTAAAAATGAAATAGGGGAATTATGTCGTTCTTACAATCGAATGTTTCATAATTTAAAAGATATAATTTTAAACGTTCGAAATACAAATGATTTAGTAGTCTTAACTTCAAAAGATATCCACCAAAGTATTCTTGAAAACCGACTTGCGGGGGAAGAAGTTGCTGAGGCAACCCAAACGATTTCAATCAATCTTCAAACACAAGATAACCTCATTCAAAAGTCTGTTTCTACATTTGAACACTTATTTTTTAGATATAACGAAGTACTAGGCAAATCAAATAAGTTAAATCTACAATCAAACGAGACGTTACATATTACAGATGAAATAAGCAATGAACTGGTTTCTTTCCATCAACAGCTTGAAGAGATAAGCCAGTCCATATTTCTAGTGAACAGAGAGACAGAAGAACTTTTGAAACTTTCAGCAGAAATGAATGAATATTTACGGTTAATCAAGTTGGTTGCAAGAGAGTCTAGTTTATTTACCCATACTCTAATAAATGAAATTACTTACAACTCAGGACATTCGCGGATAGAACATGCATTAATTCTATTAAAGGAAATTTCTGATGAAACAAACAAGGTTCTACATGACTCCGATGACACAATTAACCATATCTCACGCCTAACCAATTCAATCAGTAAACAAAACTCTATAGCTCTAGAAAGAATTCAAGTTGGACAATCAAAAACTAAGCGCGTACAGAGTGGATTCCAAACTATTCGTTCTATTAGAGATAAACAGCAAGTTGAAATTGAAAGCATAAAGCAAGATATGCAGGAGGCTTTTGATCAAATGCTTTCTGTACGTCACATGATTTCAGACATTGAGCAGAGCTCACAAATTACGAATGAAAAAGTTGCTGGAATTGCTGCTATGGGAGAAGAACAATTGACTACTCTTGAGGAAGTTTCCGACGCATCTTTTAAACTTGTAGAACGAATTCAAGAAATGAAAGATAACATTAGACAATTTAAAATTTAATAACAAAAGTACTTATCATTTTACTGACAGGTTGGGCAGATTATGAATTTTATAAAATGGGTTGTTTCTAGTTTGCGTACAAAGTTTCTAATCATGTTTTTATTTTTAACTATATTCCCTCTCATCCTTGTTGGAATGGTATCATATATGAAATCTTACAATATAATAGCCCAAAAATCATATTCATTAGGTCAAATCCAAGTAGCACAAGTACGGAGAGAATTTGATGATGTGATCCATGATATTAAAAGGTTTACAGAAATAGGAAAAAAGGAGAGCACCGTCGAGTTTTTAATTGATAAACAAAATACAGCTGAAGAGTCGAAAAGTATATTAGGAATAATAAAACTTTACAGAGAAAGTTATCAATATAGTGGTAGTATCATGAATATAAAGATTATTGGTCTTGATGGGAAAGCTGTTAGTGAAGACCGTGGGGTTCATCAATTAGATCGTGAGGCACTCACTGAACCTCCATTTGTGAAACTACTTGATCAGCCAGCTAAAACACTAATAGAACCAATCTATAAAAATAGTAATCCAGCACTTTCTATGACAAGTACGATTGTTTCCGATCAATCCAATGAAGTCATTGGTTTTATAAACATTGTAATAAAAGCTACCGTATTTAAGAATATTCTTCAAGATACTTCACAAAAAACCTCAAGTACCACCCAAATTGAAACTGAAACTGGTAAAATTTTATTTTTACATCCGCATCTAACAAAGACATTATCTATTTCAGATAAAAAAACAATCGAAGAAAACAAATCAGGTTACTTTACCCAAGGAGAAACATTTTTCGTCTTTGATACATCTGACCTAACTGATTGGAAGTTCATTAGGTATACACCAATATCAGTAATATCAAAAGAAGCAAATGAAATCAGAAGTCTAATAGTTTTGACAGTTGGATCAATAGTAATCTTGTCAATAGTATTGTACTTCTTTATTACTTCAAGATTAATACTTCCACTTAGAACACTAAAAGAAAAAATGAAACAAGTTTCTCAAGGGGATCTTGATGTACATCTCGATAACATGGGGAGAGATGAGATTGCGGATCTAGGTGAAAATTTTAATAGTATGATTATGAAAATCAAGGCTCTACTAACTAAAAGTGTTAATGAACAAAAACAATTAAAAATTGCAGAATTACGTACTATGCAAGCCCAAATTAATCCACACTTTTTATATAATTCACTTGAAACAATCATTTGGATGGCAGAAGCAAAAAAAAGTCAACATGTAATTGAAATTACGAAGGCATTATCCCATTTTTTTAGAATTTCTTTAAGTAAGGGAAAAGATTTAATTACTCTAGAAGATGAAATTGACCATATAAAGAATTACCTAACGATTCAAAAAATGAGATACCAAGATATCCTTGATATAACTTTTCACTTAAATGAAGATATCTTAAAACATGAAATTATTAAATTAACACTACAGCCACTTGTTGAAAATGCCATTTATCACGGAATTAAAAATAAACGTGGGAAGGGATTTGTACGAATTAAGGGTGATTTTACCCCGGAAGGATATATTTGTATTGATGTTATAGATAATGGTATTGGTATTAAAGATGAAAAGTTAAAGGATATTCGATTTCAATTATCTCAGGGTGTCCCTTTTGGAAAAGATCAAGGAGGTTTCGGTATGGTTAATGTTCACCAACGAATTTTCTTATACTACGGGGAGCCTTTTGGTTTAACAATCAATAGCTGGTATGGTTCAGGTACACGGGTTAGTTTAATAATACCAGCAGAGAGGGGATATTAATGAGGAAAGTATTTTTAGTAGATGATGAAATGGCAATCCGTGAAGGTATTGGGAAAAACATTAACTGGAATAGTGAAGGGTTTATTTATTGTGGAGACGCTTCAGATGGTGAAATTGCTCTTCCATTAATTGAAAAACATCAACCTGATATTGTCATTACTGATATTAAAATGCCATTTATGGACGGATTAGAACTCAGTCGTATTCTTCGAGAAAAAATGCCCTCTATAAAAATAATAATATTAAGTGGACATGATGAATTTGAATATGCAAGAGAAGCTATGCGGATACAAGTAACTGAATATTGCCTAAAGCCCTTTAGTTCACAAGATTTACTTACTATTCTAAAAAAGGTTTCCGCCAAAATTGATGAGGAAGAAAAGAAAAATAAAAGAGTAAGCGAATTAGAAATTCAAGTAATGCAAAATCAATCTGCTTCTAGGGATATATTTTTAAATGAAATATGTGGAGGTTTATACACTTCAGCAGAGGCAATTAAAGAAGCAACAAAATTAAATATAAACCTTATAGCAAGTTTTTACTATATCATTATCATCGAAAGTAAATATAATTCGAATAGCATTAATTGGATAGAAAATGAATATGCTTGTTTACGATTTAGTAGAAAATTAAGTGAATCTATTTTTATTATGATGGGTGAATCTAAACATAAACTTGAACAGGAGTCTGATGTAATCAGACGGCGCTTACAAGAACAAGAAGAGCTAACCTCTGAGAACGCGTTAATCTTTGGAATCGGAAAAGTTGAAAGCCGTATTCAGGGTATTAGCATATCTTTTTCGGAAGCAGATGAGGAAAAAAGCTATTCAAGCATTATCCATAAATACAGTTCAAAAGAAACAAAAATGGATATAGAGTCAAAAAAAGAATTACAACATTTTAACCGAAGAGATCTAATTGATTTTTTAAAATCTGGAATCTCAGGCGATATTTCTGGTTTTGCCCGTTCTTATTCTTCTTATCTAAATATAGGCAATGTTCGTTCACCATTTACTACATATTATTTTCTAATGGACTTTACAATTACGATTTCACATTATTTAAAGGAAATAGAAATGGATAATCTTGATGTAATGCAAAAAATAAATCAATTAAGCATGAAATCCAGCTGGATTAGGAAATATGATGAGGTTCTAACCTATATAGAAGAAATATTAAACCTCGTTATATCAACAAGAGATATTACCAAAAAATACTCTTCACCAGTACAACTGGCGGTAGATTATATTAATGAATATTTTTCTGACTCTCAGTTATCTCTTCAAACAGTTGCAGACGCAGTAAATATAAGTGCATCCTATTTAAGTCATATGTTTAGTCAAGAAACAGGTAAAACATTAATTGAATATTTAACTTACACTCGCATTGATTATGCCAAAAATCTTCTAAATACAACAAATAATAAAACGTATGAAATTGCACAGCAAGTAGGATATAGTGATTCACATTATTTTTGCAAAACCTTCAAAAAAGTTACTGGGTTGACAACAAAACAGTTTAAAAGTCAAAGACAGGTTTATTCAGTTTAATTCGTAAAGATTAATGCACTATTAGTACAACAAGTCGAGTAAAAAGGGGAACCTCTCTACCTTACGGTCGATTGTGTTCCTCCCCCTCAAGAAACCGTTATTCTCTATTCACGCACACAGCTCCTCCTAGTTACCATTCACAAAATGTTTATGGAGCCTCCCATCAACCATTTGGCTTTCGGCAGCTACCTAACTGTCTACGCTTAAAGACTAAGGTTACCTTTATCCCTTAGCTCTAGCTCCAATAGTTTAATAAGCTATCTTTATTTATCCCGATCCTTTAATTCTTGGTTAATCTCTTCTAAAACCTCTTGAATACCATCCTTATTAGCTACCTTCACTTATGTATCTTTAGTATTACTGATGGCATACCAAAACCTTTTGTTAACTTTAACCTCAATTATTTTTGCTATTTCTCCATCTCTTTGCTGCTGGTTGTTCCCTTCTAAATTTCCTGCTAACTGTCCTTTCTTGCATAACAAAAGCCCCCTTAATATTAATTAAGCGAGCTACGAACCAAACAGTCTTTTTGATAAGTCTCAATCAGTCTTCCTTCCCAGCCCCTAACAGACTTCTAAAAATCTTGCCGAAAACTGTGTGGGAAATCTCTATGTATACCTATATCATTGCAAAGGTCAGTTTATGGATCAAACCTTTGCGGCTGTAAGTTTAGTTGGCGGGACTGCCTGGGAATCGAACCCAGCTAACCTGGCACGCAGGTCACAAGCGGTTTTGAAGACCGTGGAGGACACCAGTACCCCAATCAGCCCCGTATGAAGAACCGTGTTCAAATTTTGTTGCCCAAAGGGTTACATTTTACGACACGGTCTCTATTATGGGGTACATGGCTTTATTTTTCAAGTATTATACTCAAATTATATCATTCGAAAACTACTTTTCTGTTAGTCCTAATTCAAAAGTAAGTTGATCGTGAATATTCTCCCAATCAGCATTCGTGTTGTTTATAACCAATGTTCTTATCGGTACTCCTCGGAGAAACTCCTTCTCAGACTGCTTTCTTTCCTCCAAGAAATCCAACACTCCACTTACCCCTGACAGTTCCCTTTCTTTCCCATACTCCTGACCTGTGTAATACCATGTTATAAAATCAAACCATTCTACAGGACGTTCCTGCCTGATTTTCTCCAGGTTCTCTGCTACATTATCCTGTTCAAAATATACGATTACTGGATCGAGCTCCTTAATGACATTGGTTATCATATTTAAGAAATTGAAAATAATTTCTTTTGAACAATTATGTTTTGCTAGTAAAAATGTAAAAGGATTTTGTAAATAACAGCATTCTAGTATGTACTCATGTACTCCTGATTTTGCTTGTTCAACAAACTCCTTCCACTTTTCCAAGGCTACCTCCAAGTAGTCTTCAACAGGAAGCTCATATACATCAAAAGCTTTTAATCTCTCAAATAACTCTGTATCTTTTTCATACAAACTCGCATACGAAATGTAATATCTCTCTCCTTTTCGAGTGGCCATCCCCCGAACCGAAGGACACTCTTGTTCAACCTCATCAAATTGCTTTTCAGTTAGACAAGCGACAGACTCATAATCAGCCGGATGCTGGGGATCACCTTCCAAATATAGTTTTGCTCTTTCTCCTAATCTACTTGCTAACCATTTGGCACTGGTCGTTTTTCCTGAACCAGGAACTCCTTCGAATATATATAATTTCGTCATACTGTTCTCCTTCTCCCATTTTTTAAATCGCTTTCAAAACGTTCGTCTTGTCTCCCTGCTAGAAGTTTGGCTATAATAATAGTATTAATAATGTTTTGTAGGTGGGAGTTTATGTTAAATGGTTGGTTTTCTCTATTTATTATCTTTTGGGTGTTAATACTTATCGGTTCGTTTGCAATCGGTGGATTTTTTATGTTTCGTAAGTTTTTAAAAAGAATGCCTCTTGAAGATGGAAAGTCTGTACTCGATTGGGAGGAGCACTTTGTGAATGAGACTCGTCATCTTTGGCAACAACCTGAGAAGGATCTTCTTGAAGATCTTGTGAGCCCTGTGCCAGAACTTTTCCGCGATGTGGCTCGTCAAAAAATTGCTGGAAAAATTGGAGAGCTAGCCGTAGAGGAAAAACGTCCTTCGATTAACGAAGAGCTCGTGATTCGAGGTTATATTTTAGCAACACCAAAACGCGACCATAAATTTCTGAAAAAGAAGCTTGCTGAAAACAAAATTGACATGGCGCCATATCAGCATTTATTTTAAGGACTGCTTATTACATAAGCAGTTTTTTACTTTTAAAAAACGCCAAATCCACTATGATTTGACGTTTGTCAGTTTTTCCTGAAATCTTCTAAATTGAAGAAACATCGCAATTCTCCAAGGGACAATCATGGAAAAGGCTAAAATAAAGAACATTCCGCTCAGCTCACCAAAGTCAATGGTGGTGCTTAAAACTAGTTTTAAGATGATGCGTATGACTAGCAGACCGAATAAAATAAAGACAAATGCACGAGACCGCTTTAAGTAGATTTCATTATTACGGATTTCAAAATTTGAGGTTTTGATTAACAGTAATGAGAATACCAGTCCAACCGCCATGGCTTCTAACAACTCAAGAAGTGTTACACGAAACATCGGTTCTATAAACATCAGTGCACCTGTACTCATAAACACAGGTGGTAGTATGATTTTTCTAGCTGTAGCAGGTTTTTTCGCTGCCTTCATACGGACGAACATGGCCAATATCGCCATTCCAATCGCCCCTATGGAGGAAGCAACAACAACCGTGTTGTTCATATACTTTCATCCCAATCTAAAAAATATATTTTCCCTATTATTATAGCGGATACGCTTCCAACATAATAATATTTTTTACATGAAAATCGAATGCTCCTTGAACAGCCCCGACAAGCATAAGACAAATCACGCAGGAAGGCCTGCCTTCTGGAGGGACTTGGCTTATGACCTAGAAATAAATGGCTTTAGATTATTCCCTCGAGGGGCTAGGCGCCGGAGCTGAACATTATTCAGAGTAGAAAGTTCCTTCTTATCTCATAAATAAAGAATGCTGACTATCAACGATTAGTCAGCATCTATATTATTTAGCTTAATACACGATTTACGGCTTCAATTACCCTGCCTTCATCAAAGGGTTTTACAATGAAGTCTTTTGCTCCAGCTTCGATCGCTTCTACAACCATACGCTGTTGGCCCATAGCAGAACACATAATGACCTTTGCTTGCGGGTAGTTCTGTCTGATTTCTTTCATGGCCTCTAGGCCACTCATCTCAGGCATTGTAATGTCCATCGTAACCAAATCTGGTTGTAGCTCATGATAAAGAGCGATTGCTTCTCTGCCATTTTCGCCCTCTCCCACGATCTCGTGGTTATTTCGAATTAGAATGTCTGAAAGGGTCATTCTCATAAATTTTGCATCATCTACGATTAATATTTTTGCCATCGCTGGTACCCCCTCAACACTACAACAGAATCTTATCTCTAAATCAAACACATATTTAAATATAACGAAATTTACAATCAATGACAAAAAGAATATTTCGACTATTATCGACAGAATCCTCGTAATATCTCAAGACTATTTTCCTATTTATTATAACAGAAAGAGTCCTAAATCAAAAGCCTGTAAACCCACCAAACAAATTGGTAAACATGATAATAATCTTTGTCATCCAATCAAAAAATAGGACGATTCCCATTACTATCATAATATAGCCACCAATTTTCATTATTAAAACATTGTGGCGTTTGATCCATTGTAATTTTCCAATAAAGAAAGATAGGATGAAAAATGGAATGGCAAATCCGAGTATATAAGCAATCATGTATACCATACCCGATCCAGGATTAGTCGCAGCCAGGGCAATTACTGACATTAAAATGGGACCAGTGCAAGGCGTCCAGCCTGCTGCAAAAGCAATTCCTATTAAAACCGAACCAAAATATCCTGACGGACGGTGTTTAAATTCATATCGTTTTTCCCTCATCAACGATTCCGGCTTCAAAATACCAACGATCACGAAACCAAAAAAGACGATGACAATAGCGCCTAATTGACGAATGAGATCCTGATAGCCAGCAAAAATCTCACCTATAAAGGAGCTTCCAAAGCCGATGGCAATAAAGATAATGGAGAATCCAACTAGGAAAAACAATGTATGTAATAAGCTGCGTCTTTGAAGCATTGCATTATCCGTCTTCAATTCTCCTACTGACATACCAGTAATATACGAGAGGAAGGCAGGATATAAAGGAAGACAACAAGGAGAAATAAAGCTCAAAAAGCCGGCTCCTAGTGCAATAAATACGTTTACATCGGTCAAATGTAACCACTCCTAAAAATAATCATTCTTATTTATTCTATCAAAAGATAAATAGAAAAGATAACAATTAATATTTGAACATTCTGTGACGGCGAAAAGAAATTGGGCAAGCTCCTCACTCCATATATCTGTATGTAAGAACCCTGAAAAAATGTTAATCACCAAACAAAATTGTCTATTTCTAGATTTTTTCTTTTGAAATTCTCCTATTTCTTGGGTATACTATGTATATAGTTTCACGAAAGATTTGGATTTTATTTGGAAGGGACTAAACAGAATTGTCAAAACAGGAATTTTTAGCACTCATTGAAAAGAAACGAGCGGAGCTAATCGAGATCGCTATGATCAGTGGACTGAATTCTTCTACTGCCCTTCATTACAGTCAGGAATTGGACAATCTATTAAATGAATATAATCGTATCTTTTTAAAAAAGGTTCCCACTTATTAAAAACAGCTTGAGCTATAAGCAACTCAAGCTGTTTATTTTTAGCTAACAACATCCTCTATTCTATCGGCTAAATTATTTTGCAGAAGATACATCTTATAGTACAAGCCTCTTAGTAATAGCAGTTCCTGATGACTACCCCTCTCGACGATTTCCCCTTGATGTAACACTAATATGAGTTCGGCATCTTGAATGGTTGACAAACGATGGGCAATGGCAATCGTTGTTCGACCTTTTCGCATACGTGCAAGTGCCTCTTGAATCGCTTCTTCTGTCTCCGTATCAATATTGGCAGTTGCTTCGTCCAATATTAATATTTTTGGATTAGCTGCTACCGTCCGAGCGAAGGCAATAAGTTGGCGTTGTCCACTTGATAACGTAGACCCTCTTTCCACCATTTGGTGCTCGTATCCTCCCTCAAGCTTCTCAATAAATGGATGTGCTTGAACAAACTTCGCAGCTGCTTCTACCTCTTCAATGCTCATCTTCTCATTATGCAAGCGAATATTATCCGCGACGGATCCAAAAAACAAGAAAGGATCTTGAAGAACCAGCCCCATTTTTGTCCGAAGTTCTTTTTCGGGATACTCTTTAATGGAATGCCCATCCACTAAAATATCTCCTCTTTCGAATTCATAAAATCTCATCATTAAATTAATAATCGAGCTCTTACCACTTCCAGTGTGACCAACAAGGGCGACTGTTTCACCTGGTTTTGCAGTGAAGGAAATATCTTTTAAAACATCTCTTTTTCCATCGTATGAAAAACTGACATGACGAAATTCTATTTCACCCTCTTGAATCTTATTAGCTGTCTCCTTTTGTGAAGGTGATAACTCCTGTTCATCAAGAACGTTGAATACCCTAGAAGCCGCGACAATTGCCTGCTGGTATAAAGAAAGACGCATCATCATATTGTTTACCGGCTCAAAGAAACGATCTAGATAGTTAACAAACGCATACAACACGCCTATTTGGATAGGACTATCAAATGATGAAATACCGAAATAGCTTAGAACAATAATCAAGGCGCCAACATAAACAAGGTCAATCGCAGGACGCAAAAGCAAGCCATCTACTTTTATATTTCTCATGCCTGCCGCAAAATGCTTATCATTGGTCAATCCAAATTCTTCACGCATTCTTTTTTCCTGACGAAAAACTTGAATAATTCCCATGCCTTGAATCGATTCACTAAGCTTTGCGTTCAGCTGGCTTAGACGTTCCCTCATATCATGGTAAAATTTCGAGCTTAGTTTTCGGTACAAGCTCATAATGAAAAAAATCACTGGAAGAATTACTAAACAAAACAATGCTAGTTTAACATCCAAAATAAACATTGCAATAAAAATACCCGTAATGAGGAACCCACTTTGGATAAACGTTACTATCACCGTCACAAACATATCTTTAATCGCTTCGGTATCATTCGTCACTCTTGATACAATGCTCCCTGCAGGAGTTTTGTCAAAAAATTTCAATCCAAGTGATTGAACCTTAGAGAAGATATCAATACGAATCTCCTGAATAATTTTCAAGGCAATCTCTTGAAATTTTAAGAGCTGAAAATAGGAGATGATGACGTTGAAAATTTGAATACCTAAATACGCGGCACCTAGCATAAATAGCGGTTCAAACAAAAGGTTTCTAGGCTTTAAATAGTCGTCAATAAATACTTTTACTAAAATAGGACCAAGTATATCTCCAATGGTTGTAAGTATAAGGAGAAAAAATGCCAACACTAACGTTTTCATGTGAGGCTTTGCGTAGGCGAGGAGCCGAACTAATACTTTCCACTGCTGTTTCCCTTCTGATAATTGCTGATTTTCCATTTTTTATCCTCCATGCTCCACAAGATCTTCCAGCTGCTGCCTTAGGTACATTTCCTTGTACCATCCTTCTTGATCCATTAACGTATCATGTGTACCCGATTGCGTGATCTGTCCATTATCAATGACTAAAATAAGATCGGCATGCTGAATGGCACTTAGTCGGTGAGATGTTATGATTGTTGTTTTCCCCTCACGGTTTTCTTTTAGCGAGGTTAAAATCGCCTCTTCGGTTTTTGCATCGACCGCTGAAAGAGAGTCATCTAGTATGAGCACTTCCGGATTTAATAATAGAGCACGAGCAATGGAAATACGTTGCTTTTGCCCACCAGATAACGACACGCCCCTTTCTCCGACGACCGTATCATACCCATCTGTGAACTGGGTAATATCATCATGAATATTAGCTATTTTCGCTGCCTCCTGGATCTCTTGCTTTTCGCAAAGAGGCTTGGCGAAAGAGATATTATCACCGATCGTAGCAGAAAATAGGAAATGATCCTGTGGAACATAGCCGACCGCTTCTCTTAATTTGTCGATTTTATATCGAGTAATTTGCTGACCACCAAATATGATTTGACCATCAGTGACATCATATTCCCTAATCAATAGCTTTAATAACGTCGTCTTCCCCGCACCAGTTTTCCCAACAATACCGAGTGTCTGTCCCCTTTTTAACTCAAAATGAATATCTTGGAGGATGGGCTCTGCTTCGTTGGGATAAGTAAATTGCTGGATCTCATATTGTATATTTCCGCTTGGAGTCACGTTTAACGCTACTTCTTCATCCACAATATCCGCTTTTTCATTTAAAAGTGCAATAACACGATCATATGAGGCTCTTCCTCTTTCGACGATATTAAACAACCAACCAAAGGCAAGCATTGGCCAAATTAATAAGCCTAAATACGTTGTAAAAGAAACCAACTGTCCGATCGTTAACTCACCATTAATAACATATCTAGCACCAAATGTGAGTGAAAAGAAAAAAGAAATCCCTACGATAATCGAGATCGTCGGATCAAACAAGGAGTCCACCCGAGCAACGGAAATATTCTTATCCACTACGTCATTTGATTGCTTTCGAAAATCTTCTATATCTTCTTTTTCCTGACCAAAGGTTTTTATCACCTTTATTCCTGTGATACTTTCTTGTGTTTTATCGTTTAACGATGAAAAAGCTTCCTGTGCGAGGTGAAAACGCTTATGTAGTAAAGTTCCGTACCAATTAGTTAAAATCGCCATAAATGGCATCGGAATCAAGCTAATTAATGTAAGCTTCCAGCTGATGGTAAAAGCCATCGCAAGAATGACAAAGCCACCAGTGGATAGAGAATCGACAAAGGTGAGTACCCCCACACCAGCCGTCTGCTGTATCGCTTGAATATCATTGGTCGCATGCGCCATTAAATCTCCCGTTCTTCTCCTTTGGTAAAAGGATTGTGACATTGAAGTAAAATGATGAAACAATCGATTTCTCAACTGCATAGAGAGCTTAACCGCTGAACCAAAGATCATAATTCTCCAATAATACCTAAGTATGTACATCATTAGAGCTGCCCCAACTAGTAGAAGCAAATATGTGCCTAACATCTTCATCGTTAAGGATCCTTGCTCAATATGATCGACTACAAGCCCAATCACTTTTGGAGGCACAAGCTGCAAAAATGCCACAATTAACAACAGTAGAACCCCAGTAATATATGCTTTTTTCTCCTGCTTGAAAAACCACATCAAATCAATAAAAACTTTCATTCCCCACAGCCCCCAACCCTAAAAACAATTCCTGTAACTAGAATAGTTTACCAAATGTTGTGAAAATAAGGAAGATACTTAGGAAGTCGAATAACACAAAAAACGCCATGACGGCGTTTTTATTGTTTACTACTATTGTTATTATCATCATTACCTTTACCCGGATGAACCGCCTGGTAAATCGCATTTGAAAATTGGTCGACTTCTTCCATTGTCCCACCATGCATCTGGTTATCTGCACCTAGCTTACTTTTATCCCCTTTAACCGGATTATGAATGCGTACCATATTCCCACCACCTCCTCCATTATAGGATGGACATTTCCCATATTACTTATCAATAATTAGGATAGAGATGGACGAAATAGCATTGTCCTGTATAAAATAGATGAGATAATATTTTCGGGGTGAGTGTGATTAGGTGGTTAATGCAATTGGATACGTCACGTTTTTAACATACGATTTAAATCATCGTTTTTCTATTCGAAAGAACCATAATGTCATCAAAATACATAGCTACAAAGAAATAGCTGATCAAAAAAATAGACCAGCTTATGAAGTAACATGTAAATATAGTGTCTACCTACCTGCTCATTATGAATGTAAATCATTAGAGGACTATACAGGAAGAGTCTATCCTTTCTTAGAGCAATTTCTTAGGAACATAATTAGAACTGAAGTCCACAGCTTAACTTATAAAGAGCCTCCGTTCAGGAAGAGACGAAAAAAGGAAAAGGATTCAGCAGAATAAAAAACACCTTTTCTGTTTGTTTGAGCAGAAAAGGTGGTCTTTATTAGGGATTGAGTCAATCAAACCATAAGCCTATGTACAAGGGCTTGTCCGTGACAAATTACTTGCCCGTTTGCTTGTTCATTGCTGACATCATTTGATTGATTTTCTTCTGAGATGGTTTCATTCCCATTTGCATCATCATCATTTTTAGCATTTGTTCATTAATTGGTGGGTTTTTCTTTAAGTAGCTCATCATGTAACGGCGAGCAATGAAAAAACCTAGTGCAACACCTGCTGCTAAAGCAAGTACGCCTACTAGAATATGCGTCCACATACTAAACTTCCTCCTTCATGTTGTCTATCATACAGTGTACTAAACCAAATGCTATTATACAATATTTGCTGTGCAATTTCTCCTATTTTAAATCAACTTTCTTTCCTTAATTGGTCTGAGCCACCCGTAACGCTCATGTACAAGGTCAATTGCCAAAAAGGAGCTTTCACTTTTACGTAGAACTTCGAAGAAAAGCGTCTCTGCATCATAGCTACCAAATGCATGGAGAGTAATATGCTTTTCAAATATCTCTAGCTTTGCAGAGCTTACGTTTCCATTTTGAATATAGTATATCCCCTGGTTGTGTTCAAAATCCTGATTTTTTCCTAGTTGTTGAAGAATATATTGTTGAATGCGAAGTGTGGAAAGAGGCTTCGTAATAAACTGAATTTGTTTTTTTAATATATTTTTTAGTTCACCGAAGGATTCGTTATACTCAGCAAACAGATCAAAGAACATCTTTTCTCTACCAAAATAATGAGAGGCAAATTCATCATCGATTAAATACAAATGATATGTTCTCACCAAGCTTCCTCCTCGTCTGACCAAATGTTATTTCTCTCTATTATAAAGAAGTAGAAATAGAACGTTTGTCTTTCGTCGTCAAAAACTTCCACTATTTTTGTCGGAAAAAGTCGTAGATCTTGGCGCAAGATAAAAAGGCTGTTCTATTTACTAGAACAACCTTTTAAAACTTATATTAGAGCCTTAACTCTAGCAACTACATTTTCTACTGTAAATCCGTATTCTGCCATGATTTTTTCACCAGGAGCAGAAGCACCGAATGTATCAATTCCTAATACTTCCCCTTCATCTCCTGCATAACGATGCCATCCTAGAGATGATCCCATTTCGATAGCTAAGCGCTTCTTAACAGTTGGAGGAATAACACTTTGCTTATATTCACGTGATTGCTTTTCAAAGCGATCCCATGAAGGCATACTTACTACAGAAGCTGAAATTCCTTCCGCATCAAGTGCTTTTTGCGCTTCAACAGCTAAACCTACTTCTGAACCAGCAGCAAGTAATAATACATCTGCTTGTTCTTTAGAAGCTGGAGAAATAACATAAGCACCTTTTTTAACGCCTTCATAAGCATTTTTATCTGTATCTTTGATGGTTGGTAAGTCTTGTCTTGTTAACACTAATGCTGTTGGAAGATCAGTTGATTCAAGAGCAAGCTTCCAAGCTGCTGCTGTTTCATTACCATCTGCCGGACGAATAACACCTAAGTTTGGCATTGCACGTAATGCGGCAAGCTGTTCAACTGGCTCATGCGTTGGTCCATCTTCCCCAACTGCAATTGAGTCGTGAGTGAACACATACGTTACAGGAAGACCCATTAATGCAGCTAATCTGATAGCTGGACGTAAGTAGTCAGAGAATACAAAGAATGTTCCTCCAAATACCTTTACTCCACCATGAAGAGCCATACCATTTAACGCAGCACCCATCGCAAATTCACGAACTCCAAACCAAATGTTCTTACCTTCAAACGATTCAGGAGTAAAATCGCCTACTCCTTTAATCATTGTTTTGTTAGAACCAGCTAGGTCAGCTGAACCCCCGATAAACGAAGGAGTGTTCTTAGCAATAGCATTTAGCGCTTCACCTGATGATGCACGGCTAGCAAGTGCTTTTCCTTCTGGATAAACAGGAAGATCCTTGTCCCAACCTTCTGGAAGTTCACCGTTAATAGCAGATGTTAACTGTTGAGCAAGCTCAGGGTACTCATTTTTATAAGAAGCGAACAAGTCCTTCCACTCGTTTTCTTTCTTTGCACCAGTTTCCACAATGTATTTATTGAATGTATCATATACTTCTGCAGGAACATGGAAATCTTCTTCAAACGTCCATTGGTAAGCTTCTTTCGTTAGCTTTAATTCATTAGCTCCAAGTGGGGCACCATGAACATCTGACTTACCAGATTTGTTTGGTGAACCGTATCCAATCACTGTTTTCACTTCAATTAGTGTAGGACGATTTTGATCACCTTGTGCTTCTTCAATTGCTTTTGCAATTTCCTCAAGATTATTTCCATCCTCTACACGAAGGTATTGCCATCCATATGACTCAAAACGTTTTTCAACACTTTCAGAGAATGAACGGTCTAAGTCACCATCAAGAGAGATATCATTTGAATCATATAATACAACTAGACGACCAAGTTTTAAATGCCCTGCAAGTGAAGCAGCTTCAGCAGAAACACCTTCCATTAAGTCACCGTCACCACAAATACTATATGTATAATGATCCACTACATTGTAGTTATCTTTGTTATAAGTAGCAGCTAAATGTCTTTCAGCCATTGCCATACCTACTGCCATTGCAATCCCTTGTCCTAGTGGCCCAGTGGTTGCATCTACACCCGCAGTATGTCCAAATTCAGGGTGACCAGGAGTTTTACTTCCCCATTGACGGAAGCTCTTAAGATCATCCATTGTTACGTCATAGCCTGATAAGTGAAGAAGACTATACAGCAATGCAGAACCATGCCCTGCAGATAAAACAAAACGATCACGGTTAAACCACTCTGGGTTTTTAGGGTTATGATTCATAAAGCGCGACCATAATGTATAAGCCATTGGAGCAGCCCCCATCGGCATACCTGGATGGCCGGAATTAGCTTTTTCAATTGCATCAATTGATAAAGTACGTATTGCGTTAATTGCTAGTACATCATTTTGTTCAAACATTTTTTCAACCCTTCCTATTCTTTATCTCAATAATCCCACTTTTTAATATTATATCTGCTCTATTATTTATACAACAGATTGGCTAAATAAATTTTGAAAAAAAGCATATATTTTATAATTTTCTGTGTTTTCAATCATTTCCTGGTGAATAAATTTAGAAGATTAATGTAGTTTTTTGCTATTTTTTAATTTCTTAAGCTTTTCAGGTGTTACATCTTCACCAAGAGGATCAATAATTTTTACACCTTGGAGCGTTCCTAGCATAGATGATCGAAATGTTTGTAAATATTCACTACGAAGCTTTGACTGCTCCTTTGCTTCCACTTCTGTTAACCCTACAGCTTTTGCTTTTTTTGCTAGTTCATTAATTCTAGCGATTCTTTCCTTTGGTAGCATCTCTTTGCTCCTTCACTTTTAGTTTTACCAATAGAAATCATGTTACTAAAAGATATAATCTTTGACAAGGAGGAAGCGTCAAGAGGTACGAATAACAAAAAATGCCAACAGTTTGTTTTATGACTTGTTGGCATTTGTTGAGATATTTTTTTGATGTTTTTGCTCTTCTATGTATTCAAGATATCTTCGATTTACTGTAGCTTTTGAGATCTCATAACCGAAACCTCTTAAAGTTGCAGCGATTTCCGAAAATGTTAAATCATTGTCTCGTAACCGTACAATCTCTGTTATCGGTACTTCAATACGTTCTCTCCCTGCATGAACACCTTTGTTTTTTAGATTTTTCTCTGGTCTGTAACCGTTTTGAACAGCTCGGTTCATTCCTCTTTTAATTTTACTATTATGAAGCTTCCGCTGATATTCTTCTACCATACTTACAATTTGCAATACCATGGAATCCGATTCGGACAGTTGTAACTCACCGTTATGTGAGATACTGAAAAGTTTGATATTATCCTTCAGTATACAATGAAGCAAAGCGATTTTGGCATTTCCTCTACCAAGTCTCGTTTCATCCTGAATAAGGACTGCATCTACTTTCTCTTCCTTTAATCGTGACAGCAGTAGCAAAATACCCTCTCTGTCAAAGTCATATCCACTCGCCTGTTCCTTTATCACTTCAACAACTTCCATTCCACGTTGTTGTGACAGCTTCAATAGTTCTTCTTCCTGCCTTTTTAGAGAAGAGTACTGTGATTCTTTTTCAGTACTTACTCTACAATAGATAATCGCCTTCATAATCCCTCCTATTTCGATGCTAGCTCTGTAACAGTGGAATCGTTTAATTCAACAGGGATATAGATTTCATCACCTACTAACAATACATTTCCATTAATATCATTGATTTCTTCTACCCAGGATACAAACTCAGTTTCAGATAAAGCATGCTTATCAGCGTAGTCCTTACAAAGATCCCAAAGTGTTTCCCCTTCATTAATCGTTACAGACATATATTTTTCCTCAACTGATTCACCATTAGAAATTATTAAAATGATAGACGCTAGGATAGATAAGACAACTAGAATAATAGCATATGAGTATTTGTTCCATATATTTTTCATGTATAACACCTCTATTAGAATGTATGTTCGCATTTATAATTATATTATAGACCGAACGTTTGTTTCATGTCAACAATTATTCGAACTTATGTTTGTATGCACTGGTAGAACATGCTATAATAAAGTCAAGATTAACCAATGAGGGGCGGTAAGTATGACAAAACTATCAAAACGTCAGGTCGATATACTAGAATATATAAAAGAAGAAGTTAAGCAAAAGGGCTATCCGCCTTCCGTTCGTGAAATTGGGGAAGCTGTTGGTTTAGCATCAAGTTCAACCGTACACGGACACTTAGCTAGACTTGAAAGTAAAGGGTATATTCGAAGAGACCCTACAAAGCCACGAGCAATTGAGATTCTGGATCTTGATGAGGTGGTAAGCAATATACCAAAATATAATATTGTTAACGTTCCTGTAGTTGGAAAAGTAACTGCGGGTATGCCTATAACTGCAATCGAGAATGTTGAAGAGTATTTTCCTCTCCCGGAACGTCTTGCCCCTGCGGATGAGCAAGTATTTATGCTTGAGGTTATGGGAGACAGTATGATTGAGGCTGGAATCCTTGATGGTGATTACGTGATCGTGAAGCAGCAGCAAACAGCGAATAACGGAGACATCGTTGTTGCCATGACTGAGGAAGATGAGGCGACAGTTAAGAGATTCTTCAAAGAAAAGGACTATGTCCGTTTGCAGCCGGAGAACTCTTCTCTAGCACCCATTATCCTACGAAATGTGTCTATCTTAGGAAAAGTTATCGGAGTATATCGTCATATTCATTAATAAGTGAAAGCAAGCATCGAAGGATGCTTGCTTTTTTTATAATCACAATGGCTCAAAGCTCTTTCTTCGACTAAACCAATGGGCCACAAGATACAAGAACAAGATGATAAAGAAAGAATAGGTATAAGCCCAATCTATTTTCTTATACATATCGATCATCGCCATCAGCGGCATCCCAATGTATGCACTAAAACCAGCCAGAATGATTGCCTTTATAAATGGATTAACGTTCGGTCTGTATTGAAGAAAAAACAAAATAAGGACGGGCATAAGAGAATAACGAAACGAATAACTTATTGTTGGAATTGGAATGGCTTTTACTGGATAAGCCCATCTTCCATATTCCACTCCTAACGCATCAATTGTTGTTGATAGAATCATTACGATAAAAACTGAAAAAAGCAATCGTGCTGAGCTCTCCCTTTTACGGAATATTGCCCAGAGTACCCATGGAACTATGATCATTAACACCGCCACCCACCATTGCCAAGTGAAAAAAAAGGCATTTATGGTCGCATCTTTAATTAGAAGATTTCCATCCTTAATTAAGTCGGATCCTTTTTCTACTTGCTTGAGACCATCTTGAAACGTCATCATTTTTCCCCCGTAACATAACTTCAAATAACTGTAATTGGTTGTATTATTTAGTAAAATTGAGATTTTTATTCACAAGTCTTAGATCGTTAATGACTTATGCCATGAGTTCTGCCTCATATGCCTCCTTTAACGTCATAAACAAGTTTTTATACAAACAAAAAACCCTCACACATTAAAGTGTTGAGGGTTTTCTTTTAACGAATTAATACATTGACATGTATTGCTCGCGCTCCCATGGATGTACTTGTGTACGGAACATATCCCACTCGATCTCTTTTGCTTCTACGAAGTGTTCGAAGATATGCTCTCCAAGAGCGTAAACCATTGTTTCGTCTGATTTTAAGTTATCTAAAGCAGCAGCAAGTGTAGCTGGTAGATCTTCGATACCTACAGCTTGACGCTCTTCTTTGTTCATAACGTAGATGTTGCGGTCAACTGGAGCTGGTGGTGTTAAAGAGTTCTTCACTCCGTCAAGACCTGCAGCCAGTAATACAGCCATTGCTAAGTAAGGGTTAGCAGCTGGGTCAACGCTACGTACTTCTACACGAGTGGAAATTCCACGAGATGCAGGGATACGGATTAGCGGTGAACGGTTTCTAGCAGACCATGCAACATAGCAAGGTGCTTCGTAACCAGGTACTAAACGCTTATAAGAGTTTACAGTTGGGTTCGTTACAGCTGTAAAGTTTGGAGCATGCTTAATGATACCAGCGATGAACTGACGAGCAGTGTCGCTTAGTTCTAAGTTTCCAGTTGGATCGAAGAATGCATTCTTGCCTTCTTTGAATAAAGAAACGTTACAGTGCATTCCAGAACCGTTTACTCCGAATAATGGCTTCGGCATGAATGTAGCATGTAGACCGTGCTTACGTGCAATTGTTTTAACAACAAGCTTGAACGTTTGGATTTGGTCACAAGCGCTTAATGCATCAGCATATTTGAAGTCGATTTCGTGTTGTCCTGGAGCTACCTCATGGTGAGATGCTTCAATTTCAAAGCCCATTTCTTCAAGCTCTAACACGATATCACGACGGCAGTTTTCACCAAGGTCCGTTGGAGCAAGGTCGAAGTATCCACCATTGTCGTTTAATTCAAGTGTAGGCTCTCCAGCTTGGTCAAGCTTGAATAAGAAGAATTCTGGCTCAGGCCCAAGATTGAAATCAGAGAATCCTAAGTCTTGCATTTCTTTAATAATTCTTCTTAAGTTGTTACGTGGGTCACCAGCGAATGGAGTTCCATCTGGATTGTAGATGTCACAGATTAAACGTGCCACTTTACCTTTTTCAGCTGTCCAAGGGAAAATTACCCATGTGTCTAAGTCTGGATATAAGTACATGTCTGACTCTTCGATACGAACGAAACCTTCGATAGAAGAACCGTCAAACATCATTTTGTTGTCTAAAGCTTTTTCAAGCTGACTGATAGGAATCTCAACGTTTTTGATTGTTCCTAAGATGTCAGTGAATTGCAGACGAATAAACTTAACATTTTGTTCTTCTGCCATTCTTGTAATATCATCTCTTGTAAACTTAGCCATTTTGTTTCCTCCCTTGAATAGTAAATCTCTTTTTATTAATGGAAAAAGCGTGACATATCACCTTGACGCAATGACGAACGATTAAAGCGGCCAGCTTGCATAAGCTCTGAGCGCAACATTTTACGTAACTCATCATCGGACAGATCACGTCTTGCTTTCTCTGCTTCCTTCACTATTTCTTCTGATAGCACCTGTTGCTCTTTCACAGAAAAAATTTGCTTAATTCCTGCAAGATTCACACCTTGCTCGATCAAATCTTTTATTTCTAAAAGCTGATCAATGTCATTCAAAGAAAACATTCTTCTGTTTCCCTCAGTTCTAGCCGGAGAGATCAATTGGTGCTCTTCATAATATCGAATTTGTCTTGCAGATAGTTCTGTAAGCTGCATCACAATTCCAATTGGAAATAATGGCATGGAACGACGGATATCACTTCCGCTCATTTGCTGTCCCTCCATTTCTCTCTTTCATATTTTTATTATATGAAATGTCAGTTTTTCTGTCAACATAATGTTAGTTTATATAACATGGAATTTTTGTAGAAAAAGAGAAATATTAAACCTCTCTATATAATCTACTTAATTGAAATCAATTAGTTGTTTTTCAGCTAATCGGTTCAACGCGATCAGTATGGCCATTTTCACATGAGAATAGGTTAGTCCTCCCTGTACATAAGCAACATACGGTGGTCGTATTGGTCCATCGGCGCTTAATTCAATGCTAGCCCCTTGTATAAATGTTCCCGCAGCCATGATCACATCATCTTCATAACCAGGCATATAAGCCGGGTATGCCGTTACATGAGAATTAATAGGAGAAGCAAATTGAATAGCTTGGCAAAAGGCAATCATTTTCTCTTTGTCATCAAATTGAACTGATTGAATCAAATCTGTCCGTTCTGCATCCCAGGCTGGATTTGTGTTCATTCCTAATCTGTCAAGCATAGCTGAGGTAAAAACAGCACCCTTTAATGCTTGTCCAACCACATGCGGTGCTAAAAAGAAGCCTTGGTACATTTCTTGAAGGCTATAAAGAGAGGCACCCGCTTCAGCTCCGATACCTGGTGAGGTCATCCTATAAGAGCATGCTTCTACATATTTTTCTTTTCCAACGATATACCCACCAGTTTTGGCAAGCCCCCCACCAGGGTTCTTAATTAAGGAGCCTGCCATTAAGTCAGCACCTACATGGCAAGGCTCCATTAACTCTACAAATTCACCATAACAATTATCAACAAATACGACAACATCTTCTTTTATATTTTTAACAAATTCAATCATTTCTTTAATTTGATTGATGGTAAAAGATGGTCTGTTTGCATACCCTTTGGAACGTTGAATACCGATCATTTTTGTATTCGGCTTAATCATTGTTTTTACATGTTCGTAATTGACCTGTCCATCCTCTTTTAAATCTACACTTTGATAAGATATTCCAAATTCCTTTAAAGAACCTACACCATTCCCACGAATCCCTACAATTTCCTCCAATGTGTCATACGGTTTTCCTGTTATGTAAAGAAGCTCATCTCCGGGTCGTAATACACCAAATAAAGCAATTGAAATTGCATGAGTCCCGGAGATGATTTGCGGACGTACAAGACCTGCTTCTCCACCAAACACATCGGCATAAATCTTCTCTAATGTATCCCTACCAATATCATCATAGCCATATCCTGTTGAAGGGATAAAGTGAGAATCACTCACTTGATGGCGCTGATAGCTTTCTAGAACGCGAAACTGATTCGCTTCCACCGTCTCACCAATTTGTTTATGCTTCGTAAAAATATGCTCTTCGACCTGCCGAACGATCGGCTTTAATGCTTCCCCAAATGTGAAATGCTGATACATGTTGTTCTCCTAACTAAATACTGTATTGATTAATTTGGCCTAATATTTGATGATCGTTGAGTACATATCCTTTGCACAGATACATATCCTTTTCTTCCTCGAATGCTAGCTCCCTTAAAATCGTGTCATTTTTTAGTTGAGCTAACAGTTTTCCTTCTGTGGAAGGAACCTCAACTTGGTAAAATTTCATTTCTGAAATAATCACCTGTTCTATTTTTTGCTTTAATAAAAAGCGATCTTCCTCGCTAAATGCTGAAATCTGCAGCGTTTCTGTTTTAGCGGTTGGAACAAAGTCAGGATTTTTCATATCTCTTTTATTATATACGGTCAACTGAGGAATTTGTTGTATATCTAAATCCTCCAACAACTTATGTACCGTTTGTTCATGCTGATATGAATCCGCACTCGACATATCAACGACGTGTAAAAGAAG